>DAORSF010000148.1:0-5849 GCA_035443405.1 Burkholderiaceae bacterium
CGAGGCGTCCGGCGGTTCGACCGCCTGGGCGGTCACGATCCGGCACCTGGCGTCGATGACCCGCGCGCAGATGGTCGAGAAGTTTCGCGCGTATTGCGACGCGAGGCTGCCCGGAGCGAAGTTCGCCCACCGGGCGACCGATCGACCCGCCGGTTCGAGCCCGTCGATGAAATGGGTGAATCCGCCGGTCGCGCTGATGCTCCACGCCGGCGCGCCGAGGTTGCTGGCGTCCGGTGTCGACGTCCCCGGTCTGAACGCCGGCGACCCGCATCGGGTGGTCCTCGAGGGGTATCCGGGCTACGCGGCCCGCATGCTGGCGGGGCGCCGATCCTACAAGGCCGACGAGCGATCGCGGCAGACGCGAGAGCGGCGCGAGGCGCGCAGCGAGATCGTCGAACGACTCGTGCGCGGCGAGCATCCCTTCGGGGTGCGACTCGTCGTCGGTGACGCGCAGCGCATCGCCTGCGTCGAGGACGCGAGCGGCGACAGCCTCGACGCGGTTCTCTGCCTGTTGCAGGCGGCGTGGGCGTGGCAACGGCGGGCCGAACGCTACGGCCTGCCCCATGCGGTCGATCCGGTCGAAGGCTGGATCGTGTCGGTCCCCGCGACCAGGCCGTGACGGCGGCCGGCATATCGATATTCGCCTCCTGCGAATGCTGGCGCCGACCGGGGTGGCGCGCGACACTCGCCGTCAGCGCCTCCCGCCGCGCCGTGTCATCGGCGGGTCATCGCGAGGCCCGAGACTGCGTCACGCAAGCCATCCCGAATACGGAGTGCCAAGATGTCGCCCCACCTGGTCCGAATCCTGACGATCACGGCCTGGCACTGGTCGCTGCCTTGGCGCGCCGCCGTGCGACGCGGGCCGATGTCTCGCAGCCAGTGCCCGCTCGGATCCTAGCGCGCGGCCGGCTCGCGCATCCGCTCGGCGGCGGCCAGGAAGTCGAGCACGATCGGCGAGCTGTCGAGCAGCCCGTCGACGCCGCCGTGGAATTCGGGGTGCCACTGCAACCCCATCGCGTAGCCGGTGCCCCGCCAGCGGATCGCCTCGACGATGCCGTCCGCACACGAGCGCGCGTCGATGACCAGGTCGCTGCCCAGCCGATCGACCGCCTGGTGGTGGATGCTGGTGACGCGCGCGCGCTCGAGCCCGTCGTACAACCCTGCCAGTCGAGAGCCGGCCTCGAAGCGCACCTCGTGGTGCAGATCGTCGTAGAGATCGGCGTCGACGTGGCGGATCGCCTGCGGGCACTGCGTGGCGATGTCCTGGAACAGCGTACCGCCGAGCGCGACGTTCATCAGCTGGGCGCCGCGGCAGATGCCCAGCACGGGCTTGCCCTGCGCCATGAACTCGTGGAGCAGCTCCATTTCGTAGCGGTCGCGCACGATGTCACCGGCCCAGTCGGCGCGTAGCGGCTGCTTGCCGTACGAACGCGGACTGACGTCGGCGCCGCCCTGCAGCACCAGCCCGTCGAGCTCGCGCACGTAGCTGCGCACCGAGATGCCGCGACGGCTGACTTCGGCCGTCTCGCTCAGCGTCGGGATCATCAGCACGATCGCGCCGTGCGCCATGATCCAGTGCGCGATCGACTGCTCGAGGTACTGCAGCGTCTTGCCCCGGAAGCCCAGTTCGCTGGGCGGCGCGTGCATCAGGCGCGCGGAAAGGCCGATCTTCAGCGGCCGGGGAACCATGGTCGGTCAGCGGCTCCAGCGCAGGCATTGCTGCCGCACCACCTCCGGGAGCAGCCGCTCCTGCTCGTAGGTGTTGCGGACCCAGGTTGCGTCGTTGCCGAGCGCTCCGATGTCGTCGCGAACGCGCCGACAGGCGTCCTCGGCGCCGAGTTCGATCGCGTGGTGCTCGATGGCCTCGAGCGTCTCGGCGATGTCCTCGCGGATCGTGCGGTGCTCGCCGGTCTGCGGGTCGACGAAAGTGCCGTCGAAGCCGAACCGGCATGCCTGGAAGCGGTTGAACGTGTAGACGAGGTAGTCGTCCTCGACGGGACGGAACGGCTGCTCGAAGCTCAGCCAGCGTGCCACGCACTGGATGTAGGCCGCCAGCGCCGCCGCCTTCTCGATCGTGAGCGGCGTGTCGAGCACCCGCACTTCGATCGTGCCGAACTCGGGCTTCGGGCGGATGTCCCAGTAGAAGTCCTTCATGCTCTCGACGACGCCGGTGCGCGTCATCTTGTCGAAGTAGCGCGTGAACTCGTCCCAGGTCAGCGCGAAGGGCGCCCGGCCCGAGAGCGGAAACGCGAACACCGAGTTCAGTCTCGCCGAGTGGAACCCGGTGTCGATGCCCTGCACGAACGGCGACGATGCCGACAGCGCGATGAAGTGCGGGATGTAGCGCGACAGGCCGTGCAGGAGCACCAGCGCCGAGTCGGGGCCGGGGCAGCCGACGTGCACGTGCTGGCCGAAGATCGTGAACTGCTTGGACAGGTAGCCGTAGAGCTCCGACAGCATGTGGAAGCGCGGCGTGTCGGAGATCCGGCGCTGGCTCCAGTCCTGGAACGGATGCGTTCCTCCGCCCGACAGGCCGATGTTGAGCTTGCTTGCGCATTCGACGAGCACGTCGCGCGTTTCGCGCAGGTGCGACAGCACGTCGGCGTAGTCGGCGCAGACGCCGGTCGACAACTCGATCATGCTGTCCGTCATCTCGGGCTTCACCTCGCCGGGCACCTTGCGCCGGCCGACAAGGCGAAGCAGGTCGCGCGCGCCGTGCGTGAGGTCGAAGTCGTGCGTGTTGACGATCTGCAGCTCGAGTTCGACCCCGAGCGTTAGGGCGCGCGATTCGGCGAAGGCTTCCAGCGGCATGGGCGTCTCCGTCGCGTCAGCGGATGTTGTCTTCGTTCACGTAACGCAGCGCGGCCTGTACGGCGATCGGCCCGAGCAGTTCGAGCACGGCAACGGCGCTGAACACGATGCCGGTGAGCTGCGCGGCGAACTCGGGGTAGACGGCCTGCAGGTCGGCCGTCAGCACCAGCGCGGCGCCCGACAGCGGCATCAGCGCGAAGCCGAGCGCCGCCGCCTGCTTGACCGACAGCCCGCTCGGGCGGCCGAGCGACACCGTCACCAGCATCTTCGCCGCGACCCGCGCGACGATCACGGCGGCCCCGAGCGCGGCGCCGGCCATCAGCGCGTCGAGCGACCAGACCGAACCGGTGATGACGAACAGCAGCAGCACGAGCGCGCCGCCCGCGGTCCCGAAGTGGCGCGGCCAGATCCACGGGCGCTCGGTGCTGTTGCGCAGCATCAGGCCGGCCAGCAGGGGCACCAGCAAGGTCGACAGGTTGGCCATCTTGGTGATCGACAGCGCGAGCAGGATCATGCCGAGCAGAAGAAGTGCCGAGTTCTCGTTGCGGAGGTCGAGGCGGCGGGCGATCATCGACACGCTGAACGCCAGCAGCGCGGCGACGATGGCCGACCCGGCGAGCATGTACAGCGGATGCGCGATCGAGCGGAACCAGCTGCCGCCGAGTTCGGCGTGCAGCCAGCCGACGATGAATTTCGACGCCAGCACCGCGTAGAAGGTGTTCAGGCCGGTGAGGACGATCATCCGTTCGGTCACCTGGCCAGACGCGTTGAACTCGGAGGCGACGCGCATCACGACTGCCGGCGACGTCGCGATCAGGATCGTCGCGACCGCCGCGGCGACGCGCGCTTCGACGCCGAGGAACAACAGTGTCAGGCACACCGCGACGAAGCTCAGCACCGCTTCGGCCAGGCTGGTCACCAGCAGCCACGGGTTGGCGCGCAGCCAGCGCAGGTTGATGCGGCTGCCCAGTTCGAACAGCAGCAGCGCGAGCGCCAGGTCGACGATCAGCCGGAAGCCCGGCCTGAGCGTACCGCCGTCGAGCCCGGGCCCGAACGCCGAGACGATCGTGCCGACCGCGGCGTAACCCACGACGCGCGGCAGCCGGAACGTGCGGAACACGAACTCGCCGAGCAGCCCCGCGACGACGATCGTCAGCGATACCCACAGCACCGCGTCGGGCACCGGCGGCCAGGCCGGCAGGAAGAACAGGTCGGATCGGGTGTCGCCGGTCATCGTCGGGGTCTCCGCAGTTCAGCCAGCAGCGTGTATCGCCGAACGGGTCGCGGCGTCAAGACGGGCGCGCCGCGTGGTCCGGGTGGGGCTCGGCATCGGCCGCGCCGCGCGCGGGCAACGGCTGTCCGCCTTCCACCATCAGCGTGCGATGCGGGAAGGGTATCGAGATGCCCTCGCGATCGAACGCCGTCTTGAGCCGCTTCAGGTACTCGCGCCGCACGCCCCACTGCTCCAGCGG
Source organism: Burkholderiaceae bacterium (assembly GCA_035443405.1). GTDB lineage: Bacteria > Pseudomonadota > Gammaproteobacteria > Burkholderiales > Burkholderiaceae_E > Zeimonas. The sequence goes on from DAORSF010000148.1 coordinate 4,284, forward strand.
CTGTGTCCGGATGCGCGCGCGGATCATCACCGCGGAGTCGGCCCACTGGTCGACGCCGGCGATCTCGAGGTCGCCGATGATCTTCGCGCCGAAATCAGGCGACTCGCGCAGCGCTTCGGCCGCCGCGCGCATCACCGCGTAGACACGGTCGATGTCCTCGCGATAGGCCACGCCGATGTCGACCACCGCGAACGCGAACTCGGTCGACATGTTGGTGACCGTCGTGATCAGCCCGTTCGAGATGTAGTGGACGCTGCCGTCGTAGCTGCGCAGCTTGGTGCGGCGCAGGCTCAATTGCTCGACCACGCCCGACTTCCCGGCGATCTCGACCACGTCCCCGACGCGGATCTGGTTCTCGATCAGCAGGAAGAAGCCGGCGAACACGTCCTTCACCAGGCTCTGCGCGCCGAAGCCCACGGCGATCCCGACCACGCCGGCCGCGCCGAGGATCGGCGCGATCGAGAACCCGATCTGGCCCAGAACGAGCATCGCCGCCACGACCAGGATCAGCGCCGAGACGGTGTGCCGCAGCACCTTGCTGACGGTTGCAACGCGCCGCCGCTCCTCGATGGTCGGCGCGCGATCGGCCACGGCCATGAAGAAGCGACGCAGCAGGCGGTTGACCGCGTAGCGCAGGGCGAAAGCCAGCGCCACCACGCCGATGACGGAGGCCGCGATCTTCAGTTCCGTCGCATACGGCGCGATCCACGCCTTGAGTTCGAGCAGCCGTTCCCGCATGCTTCGATCATCTCCTTCCATCGGGCCGCCCGAGCGGCCTGGCCGGCACGGGCAGCGGTGGCGTGTCCGGGCGAGAACGCGGTACGCGCGACGTCGCCGGTTGCCGACCGGCGCGGATTCGCCGCGCGGCGGGCGGCGATCGGCGCATCGCGACGCCGCTGCGGCGAATGCGATTGCCCGGTGCTGAATCGCCGGCTTGATCGCCCGGCTGAACTGCCCGGCTGAACTGCCCCGCTGAACTGCTCGGCTGAACTGCTCGGCTGAACTGCTCGGCTGAACTGCTCGGCTGAACTGCCCGGCTGAACTGCCCGGCTGAAGCGTCCGTGATCGCGGGCAGCATGCGCGGGCAGCACGGATTGATCGACGAGGGCTTCGCACGCCGACGCGCGATTATACTCGACGGGCGACCCGCATTCCGCGATGCCCGAACTGAACCCACACGCCGCTGCCGTCCTCGCGTTCACGCTCGTGGCATTCGGGCTCTTCACGGTCCGCAGGATCCCGGTGGTCGTCACCAGCCTGCTGGTGCTGGTCGCGCTGCCGCTCGGTTTCGTGCTGTTTCCGTACCGCAGCGGCGGCACCGGCGTCGACCCGCGAGATTTCTACCTCGGCTTCGGTCACGAGGCGCTGGTGGCGATCTGCGGGCTGCTGGTCCTCGGCCAGGGCCTGGTCGAGACCGGCGCGTTGAACCCGGTCACGCGGCAACTGGCGGCGCTGTGGAAACGGTTCGGCGACGGGGCAGGCATGCTGGTCGTCCTCGTCGCATGCCTGGCGCTGAGCGGCGTGGTCAACGACACGCCGATCGTCGTGCTGCTGATTCCGGTGCTG
>DAORSF010000149.1:0-5832 GCA_035443405.1 Burkholderiaceae bacterium
CGTGCTGACCGGATACCTGATCCTGAGCTTCTACTCGGTGATCGGCGGCTGGACCATCGGGTACGCGTTCGAGACGGCGCTCCACGGACTGCCCGGTGCCGACGCGCAGGCGGTGCGCGAGCGGTTCGACGCGTTCCTGGCGTCGCCGTGGCGGATGCTGGGTTGGCACGCGGTGTTCATGGCCACGGCCGCAGTCGTGGTCGCGCGCGGCGTCGAGAAGGGCATCGAGACGGCATCGAAGGTGCTGATGCCGTTGCTGGTCGTGCTGATGCTGGCGCTGGCAGCGTGGTCGATCGCCGAGGGCGATCTCGCCTCGACGCTGCGCTTCCTGCTGAAGCCCGATCTGCAGTACCTGAATGCACGCACCGCGCTCGAGGCGCTCGGCCTCGGTTTCTTTTCGATCGGCGTCGGGCTCGGCATGATGATCACCTATGCGGCCTACAGCGGCGCCGAAGTCAGCCTTCGGCAGGTGGCCATTGTCGCGGTGGTCGCGGACACGCTGATCTCGCTGCTGGCCGGGCTCGCGGTGTTTCCGATCGTCTTCGCGCACGGGCTGGATCCGGCGGGCGGGCCGGGCCTGGTGTTCGTGACCCTGCCGCTGGCGTTCGCGAAGATGCCGTTCGGCACGCTTGCGGCGGTCGCGTTCTTCGTGCTGCTGTTCGTCGCCGCGCTGGCATCGGCGATCTCGCTGCTGGAACTGGTGGTCGCGCTGCTGGTGCGGCGGACCAGGTGGCCGCGCGCGACGGCCACCGCGATCGCCGCGTCGACCTGCTTCGTGGCGGGCGTCGCGACCGTGCTGTCATTCAATCTCTGGGCCGGCTGGCATCCGCTGGCAAGCCTCGGCCTCGCGTCGACCGCGACGGTCTTCGACCTGATCGACCAGCTCACTTCGAACCTGATGCTGCCGTTCGGCGGCCTGGCGATCGCGCTCTTCGCGGGCTGGGCCGCGCCGCACCGGTTGCTGGCCGAGGAACTGCGGCTCGGGCCCGCCGGCAGCGCTGCGCTGCGCGTTGCGCTGCGCTACGTGGCGCCGATCGGCATCGTCGCGGCGACGCTGTCGACGATCCTGTTGCCCGCCTGAAACGCGGGCTTGACCTTCCCATCATGGGAAGGTCGACGATGGGCACTCCTCGACCTTCCAACGGAGCCACGCCATGTCGCACTCAGCACGCTTTCCGGACCCTCACGATCACGGCGTGGCGAATGCATCGCTCGCGCGCGTCGCCTTCATGGCGACGCTGCACTGCCTGGCCGGGTGCGCGATCGGCGAGGTCGCGGGGATGGTGATCGGCACCGCGCTTGGCTGGAGCAACGGCGAGACGATCGCACTGGCGCTCGTCCTGGCCTTCGCGTCCGGATACGCGCTCACGGCAATCCCGTTGCTTCGGGCCGGCTACGGGGTTAAAACGGCAGCGCGCCTGGCGCTTGCCGCGGACACCGTATCGATCACGATCATGGAGATCGTCGACAACCTGATCATGCTGGCCATTCCCGGCGCGATGGACGCGCCGCTCGACTCTCCGCTTTTCTGGGGCAGCCTGGCGGTCGCGCTGGCCGTCGCGGGCGTCGCGGCCTTCCCGGTGAACCGCTGGCTGATCGCCCGCGGCCGCGGCCACGCCGTCGCCCACGCCGTCGCCCACGCCCATCACTGAAGGAGATCCCGATGAACATCGGCCAGGCGTCGAGCGCCTCGGGCGTGTCGCGCAAGATGATCCGGCACTACGAGGCGATCGGGCTGATCCCGCCGCCCGCGCGCAACGACGTCGACTACCGCCGTTACGCCGAGGCCGACGTGAGGCGGCTGTGCTTCGTGCGCAGGGCGCGTGCGTCCGGCTTCTCCACCGACGAGATTCGCCAGCTGCTGTCGTTGTGGCAGGACCGGCAACGCCCTGCGCGAGAGGTCAGGCGGCTCGCGCAGGCGCATCTGGCCGGGATCGAGGCGCGCATCGCCGAACTGCAGCGGATCGCCGGCACGCTGTCGCACCTGATCGGCCATTGCCGTGGCGATGACCGGCCGGATTGTCCGATTCTCGATTCCCTGGCCGGCGACGGGCCGACGGCGGCCCGCCAGGCCGCGCCCGAGCGCGGCAGCCACGGCATACGCAAGGGGGCGCGATGAACGACGAGGAACGCAACCTCGCCGAGGCGGGCGAGCCGGCCGACGAGGCGATACGGTTGCACCCGTTCTACGGCGGCAAGATGCAGACGCTGCCCAAGTGCGCGATCCGCTCGTTCGCCGACTTCTCGGTATGGTACACGCCAGGCGTCGCCGCGCCGTGCAAGGCGATCGAGCGCGAACCCGACCTGGTCTTCGAGCACACCAACCGCGGCAACCTGGTCGCGGTCGTCTCGGACGGCAGCCGCGTGCTGGGTCTCGGCGACATCGGCCCCGAGGCGGGCCTGCCGGTCATGGAAGGCAAGGCGCTGCTGTTCAAGTACCTCGGTGGCGTCGACGCGGTGGCGCTCTGCCTGCGGAGCGCCAGCGAGGACGACTTCGTGCGCGCGGTCGAGATGCTCGAGCCGTCGTTCGGCGCGATCAACCTCGAGGACATCGCCCAGCCGAAGTGCTTCCGGATCCTCGACGCGTTGCGTAAGCGCATGGAGATACCGGTCTGGCACGACGACCAGCAGGGGACCGCGGTCGTGGTGCTGGCGGGCCTGCTCAACGCGCTCGAGATCGTCGGCAAACCGCTCGATCGCGTCCGCATCGCGATGGTCGGCATCGGCGCGGCCAATACAGCGAGCTACCGGTTGCTCGTGGCCTGCGGGGTGGAGCCAGGACAGATCGTCGCTTGCGATTCGCGCGGGACTCTGCATCGTGGACGTGCCGACATCCAACGGCAGCAGGCGGAGTTCGCCGAGAAGTGGGCGATCTGCAACGAGTCGAACGCCGACGGCGTGGCCGGCGGCGTGTCCGACGCACTGCGCGGCGCCGACGTCTGCCTGGCGTTCTCGACGCCGGGCCCGGGCAAGGTCGAGCCCGCGTGGGTGGGCAGCATGGCGCGCGATGCGATCGTGTTCGCGTGCGCAAACCCCGTGCCGGAGATCTGGCCCTGGGCCGCGCACGAGGCAGGCGCGCGAATCGTTGCGACGGGACGCGGCGATTTCCCGAACCAGGTGAACAATTCGCTGTGCTTCCCGGCGGTCTTTCGCGGCGTGCTCGACGTGCGCGCGCGCACGATCACCGAAGCGATGGCTATCGCTGCCGCGCACGAGGTCGCCGCCGTCGCGCGCGAGCGCGGCCTGTCGGCGCAGTCGATCGTGCCGCGCATGGACGATCCCGACCTCTATCCGCGCGTGGCGGCGGCCACCGCGCTGGCCGCGCAGCGCGACGGCGTGGCCCGGCTCGAGCTCACGCGAGACGCGCTGATTGCGCGCGCCAGGAAGGCGATCGCCAGCGCGCGAGACGCGACCGAAGCGCTGATGCGCGCCGGCGTCATCGCACAGCCGCCCGCCAAGTGAGTCAGCGGGCGGGCCGGTTCTCGTACCAGTCGCGGCACTCGGCTTCGCGCCCGCGTACGACGCGGCGTCCGGCGAGTGCGCCGCGCGATTCGGTCACGACGGTGCGCTGCTGCTCCGGATCGGCGTTCCGGTGAAAGTAGATCACCACCCAGTCGAACACGCGGTCGAGCTCGTGCGCCCGCGCGGTGTTCGAGTACAGCGCGGTGACGTGCCAGTCGTCGACAGTGGCGTGCAGCACCGGCAGCCAGGCCTTGCCGTCGGGGTTGAGCCGCTTCGGTGCGATCGTCGGCAGCTTGCCCGCGGTCGCGTCGTCGCGGTAACGGCGATCGACGTCGAGCAGCAGCGGGACCGGCGGTTCGACGCCGGCCGGCGGCGGGGGACCGCGGCGCCGCCGGCGCGAACGGTCGAGCATCGCGGTCAGCGAATCGCGGATGGCCGCCGCGCGGCGCGGGCCGACGCCCGGGACGCCGGCGAGCCTTCCTTCGTGGCCGGCGAGCTCCAGCGCTTCGAGCGTGTCGACGCCGAGCGTGTCGTGCAGGCGTTCCGCGAGCTGCGCGCCGACGCCGGGGATCGTCTGGAACAGGCGCACCGCGTCGATCGTGCCGCGCAGCCGGTCGAGCTGGCTCCAGGTGCCGCTGACCAGCATCTCGGCGATTGCCGCGGCGATGCCGGGGCCGACGTGCGGGATGGCGTCCAGGCCAGGCAGCCCCCGCGCGTCGAAGATCTCGCGCAGGTCCTCGGGCAGCGTGGCGACCGTGTCGGCCGCCTTGCGATAAGCGCCGACGCGAAACGGATTGGCGCCCTGCGCTTCGAGCAGGTCGGCGCCCTCGCGCAGGCGTTGCGCGACGTCCTGGTTTTCGGCCCGCGGACGGCTCATCGCCGGCTCATCGACGCGTCAGCGGCTGCGTTCCAGCGACAGCAGTTCGGTGCGCATGCCGAGATTCGTCAGCAACTCGCCGAGCATCGCCGACGTCACCGTCTCCTCGCCGATTGCACGGATGCCGCGGCTCTCCATGCACAGGTGGCGGCAGCGAACGACCACGCCGACGGCGGTCGGCTCGAGGTGCTGCATCAGCGCGTCGGCGACCTGGCGCGTGAGGCGCTCCTGCACCTGCAGCCGCTTGGCGAAGCAGTCGACGAGCCGCGTGAGCTTCGACAGGCCCACGATCGCGCCCTTCGGGACGTAGCCCACCGTGGCGGTGCCGAAGAACGGCGCGAGGTGATGCTCGCAGTGGCTGTAGACCGGGATGTTGCGCACGACGATCAGTTCGTTGTACTGCTCGGCGCCATCCTCGAAGACCTTCAGGATGTCGGCCGGATCCTGCGCGTATCCCGAAGTCCAGTGCTCCCACGCGCGCTCGACGCGCAGCGGCGTCTCGCGCAGGCCCGGGCGGTCGGGATCCTCGTGCAGGCTGCGCAGCAGCCGTCGCCAGTCGGAGTGGTTGAAGGGTCGATCGTCGGAGGGGTGGTCCATGCTGTATCGCCTCGGTCGGAAGGGGCCGGTGCCATCGATCGCCACGCGCCGATGCCTGTCCTGCGAGAGTCTACTGGACGCATGGGGCGGATCGGGTAGCATCCCCGCCATGGTCAAGCCTGCCCGAAGCCGGGACCGCACGGTCACCCGCGATCCCGAAGCCACGCGGGAGGCCATTCTCTCCGCAGCCACCCGCGAGTTCGCCGACCACGGGCTCGCGGGGGCGCGCGTAGACCGCATCGCCGAACGCGCCGGCATCAACAAGCGGATGCTGTACTACTACTTCGGACAGAAGGAAGATCTGTTCCTGGCGGTGCTCGAGCGCGCCTACCAGCGGATCCGCCGCGAGGAGCACCAGCTGAGCCTCACCCAGGTCGAGCCGACCGAGGCGATCCGGCGCCTGGTCGCGTTCACCTGGAACTACTACCTTGCGAACCCCGAGTTCATCACGCTGCTCAACACCGAGAACCTGCACCACGCGCAGCACCTGAAGGAGTCGTCGATGGTGCGCACGCTGCACTCGCCGTTCGTCGCGTCGATCGGCGAGGTGCTCGAGCGCGGCCGCAAGGCCGGCGTGTTCCGCGCTGGCGTCGATCCGGTGCAGCTGTACATCTCGATCGCCGCGTTGTCGTACTTCTACCTGAGCAACAGCTTCACGCTGTCGACGATCTTCGACCGCGACCTGCTGACCGCGAAGGCGAAGCTCGAGCGCCTGTCGCACATGACCGACCTGGTTCTCGGCTACCTGGTCCGCGACTGAGCGCCGCGGTTGCTCAGTCCATGCCGAGCAGCCTGTAGATGCGCCGCGTGTAGACGCCGAAACGCTCGTTCGTCTTCATGTCGAGCGTGCGCGGGTGCGGCAGGTCGATCTCGAAGTTGTCGGCCATGCGCGCGGG
>DAORSF010000150.1:0-5824 GCA_035443405.1 Burkholderiaceae bacterium
GTGATGCGCAAGGTCGTCAACATCTCGTCGATCGCGATCTACGGACAGCCCGGACAGCTCGGTTACGCCGCCGGGAAGTCTGCAATCATCGGCATGACGAAGACGATGGCCAAGGAGTGGGGCCGCTACAACGTCAACGTCAACTGCATCGCGTTCGGCCTGATTCACACCCGCATGACACAGCCGATCGGCTCCGAACAGGCGGTTGCGCGAATCGGCGAGCGCGAATTCAAGATCGGGATCCAGCCGGAGTTCCTCGATCACATGAACCGGTCGATCCCGCTCGGCCGCGGCGGCACGCCCGACGAGGCCGCCGGTGCCGTATATCTGATGTGCATTCCCGAATCCGACTACATCACCGGCCAGATGGTGCTGGCGAGCGGTGGATTCGTCATGTAGCAACAAGCCGGAACACGTTCCGATCCCTAACGACACGGAGGAGACCATGCGTACATTCGAACATCGCGGCGCGACGAAAAAGCGCCTTCTTGAATGCATCTTCGCGCTCATGGCGCTCGTTTTCACGACCGCTGCGCAGGCGCAGGCCTGGCCGGCAAGGAACGCGTCGATCGTCGTTCCTTATCCGCCCGGAAGCGGCCCGGACGTGCTCGCGCGCGCACTGGCCGACCGACTCGTTTCCACGACCGGCAAGCCGGTGATCGTCGAGAATCGTGCCGGGGCGAACGCGATCATCGGCTCCGAGACGGTCGCGAAATCGTCGCCCGACGGCCACACGCTGCTGCTGGTCGATCGCCTGACGCTTGCGGTCAATCCCCTGCTTTACGCCAAGCTGCCATACAGCCCGCAGCAACTCACCGGCATCTCCACGATCGCCAGTGTCAACCTGCTCTGGGTCGTGCGCGCCGACGCACCCTACAAGACCTGGGACGAAATGGCCGCATTCGCCCGCAAGGGCGCTCCTGCGATCGCAGTGGGAACGGGCGGCCCTGGCAGCGTGCATCACCTGAGTCTGGAACTGGTGAAGCGACACCTTGGCGCCTCGATGACGCACGTGCCTTACCGGGGAGTGGCGCCCGCGGTCACCGAGCTGCTCGCCGGTAACATCCAGGCGGTGATCACGGGACCGGAGACCGTTCTCGAGCATATCCGCGCCGGGAAGCTGCGCGCCCTCGCAATCGGTGCCGACCAGCGCCTGCCGCTGCTGCCCGATGTGCCGACGCTGAAGGAAGTGGGAGCTCCGGGCGGCCTGCTCATCTCCACGTACTTCACACTGCACGCTCCGTCGAACACGCCGAAGTCGACCATCGACGCGATCCATGCCGCGGTGGCGCCGATCCTCGGCGAGGCCGAGTTCATCCGCCGGTTCGCAGGGCGCGGTCTCGTGATCGGTGCAAGCGAGCCCTCCAGCGTCGAAGCCGGCATCAGTGCGGACAGCACCCGGCTGGCCAAGGTCATCAAGGACGCCGGCATCAGACTCGACTGACACCCTCACTTCAACGGGGGACGAGGGCAACACATGAAAGCCACGGTGCTCGGTGGCGGCCACGGCGGCCATGCCGCGGCGGCCGATCTCGCGCTGCAGGGCCATGAGGTGGCGTTCTGGCGGCGCGACGCAGCCGCACTGGAAAGGCTAGGTGCCGCGCCGCGACTGACCTGGATCGACGCCGACGGGGAACGGCAGGCGCCGCTGCGCCTCGCGACATCCGATCTCGGGGAGGCAATGCGCGAGGCTGAGTTCGTCGTGGCCGCGGTACCGGCCACGGCGCACGAGGATCTCGCGCGGGCGCTCGCCCCCCACCTTCGCGACGGCCAGGTGGTCTACCTGCCTCCCGGAACGTTCGGCAGCTATCTGATCGCGCGACGCGTCAGGGAGCATGGCTGCACGGCCCGGGTCGCCTTCGCGGAAACTGGCACCCTACCCTACCTCGCGCGCAAGCTGGGGCCTTCGCGCATTCGCGTGTCGGCAATCGCCACGAACCTGCCGACCGGCGTGTTCCCCGCTTCGGATACGCGGCGCGCGCTGTCGGTCATCCGCCAGGCGTACCCGTGCGCGCATCCCGTCGAAGACGCGCTGTCGGCAGCCCTGCTGAATGCGGGGCCGATCATCCATCCGCCGCTGATCCTCCTGAACGCCGGACCGCTGAATCGATCGCGCGATTTCGACATCCACAACGAAGGAACGCAGCCGGTCGTGCGAAGCCTGGCAGACCGCCTCGACCGCGAACGGATCGCAACGCGCGAAGCGCTGGGCTACCGCTCGAACCACTACCCGTTGCGCGACCATTACGAGGCGCGCGACTGGATGTACGGCCCGCGGTCGCGTTCCAGCCTGGTCGAGAGTGGCGATTGGCGCGAACCCGTCGACCTCTTCTCGCATCGCTACATGCGCGAGGATGTCGCGCTGGGGCTCGGGCTGCTGGTTTCCGTCGCCGACTGGGCCGGGTGCGACGCTCCCGTCGCCCGTGCGCTGCTCGAAATCGCGGGCGCCGTCTGCGACGAGCGCTTCGAGGACGGCGAGAGATCGCTACGCCGGCTGGGGCTCGACCGGCACAGCCGCGAGCAGATGAACCAGTTGCTGCAGCACGGCCTCACATAGCCGCATATCGCCATGCCGGCATTGATAGGACTGATCGGCGCAGGTCGAATGGGACGTGGAATCGCCCAGGCCTTCGCATTCGCCGGACACGAGGCGATCCTGATCGACATCAAGCGGCGCCCGGCTGACCAGGTCGAGGCGTTGCGGCGCGAATGTCTCGCGGAGATCGACGCGGGCGTATCAATGATGGCCCGCCTCGGGGCGATCGCGGATTCGCACAAGACGCGGGTGCTCGAGCGCACCCGGTTCGCGGGCTGGTCCGATGCGCCCGAGGCGCTCGGCGATTGCGACGTGCTGTTCGAATGCGTGCCGGAGACCATCGAAGCAAAGCGCTCGGCTTTCGCCGCCGCCTGTCGCGACATTCGCGACGACGCGGTGATCGCCTCGACCACCTCGACGATTCTCTCGTCGGAACTGGCCGCGCTGGTGAGCCGGCCCGAGCGCTTCCTGAACGCGCACTGGCTCAACCCGGCATTCCTGGTACCACTGGTTGAGTTGTCGCCGCACGCAGCGACCAGCCCGCGAGCGCTGCAGGCGCTTGAATCGATCCTGTACGGAATCGGCAAGCGGCCGGTCCGGTGCGCGGCCTCGCCGGGCTACATCGTGCCGCGACTGCAGTCGCTGATCTTGAACGAAGCGGCGCGGATGGTCGAGGAAGGCGTCGCCTCGCCGGCGCAGATCGACGAGGCGATCCGGTTCGGTTTCGGCTTTCGCTACGCGACGATGGGCGCGCTCGAGTTCATCGATTTCGGCGGACTCGACATCCTCTATCACGCGAACCGGTATCTCGAGGGCACGCTGGGCGAACGCTACCGCTTGGCGCCGATCGTTGAGCGCTACATGTCCGAAGGCCGCCTCGGCGCACGTACTGGCCTGGGGTTCTATACCCACGGCGAGCGCGATCTCGCCGACTACCGGTTCGAAGTCTACCGACGACAGTTGCGACTGCTCGAGCAACTCGGCGCCGCGCCGCAGCCCGACGCCGCCCTGCGCACGCCCAGCTGCGAAGCAACGCCGAGACCAACCACACCGTGGCCCGACGGGCCACCTTCAACCGGAGGATGAAACCATGAAGTCGTCGATCTGTCGGCTGCTCGCGGCCGCGGCGCTGTCGCTGGTCTGCGTGACCGCCGTTGCGCAGAGCGTCGCTGGCAAGCCGATCCGCATCGTGGTGCCGTTTCCTCCCGGAGGAATCGCCGATAGCCTTGCGCGAGGACTGGCAGAGCGCATGTCGAAGAACATGGGTCAGACAGTCGTCGTCGACAATCGCCCCGGCGGCAACACGATCATCGCCGCCGAGGCGGTGAGTGCCGCGGCGCCGGACGGTCACACCTTGATGATGGCGACCGACGCGACCCTGTCGGTCCTGCCTCTGCTCTACAGCAAGCTGCCGTTCGACCCCGCGACGCTCGTTCCGGTGAGCGTGGTCGCGCATACCATGGAATTCCTCGTGGTCAGCGCGGGCGTGCCGGTCAACGACGTGGCCGGGCTGGTGCGCCTGGCCAGGGAAAGGCCGGGCACTCTCACCTACGGTTCGCAGGGGCTGGGTAGCAACGGCCACTTGGCGGGAGCGACCTTCGCGCGGATGGCCGGCGTCGAGTTGACGCACGTGCCGTACAAGGGCCTGATCGACGTGGTCAACGCGATGCTCGGCGAGCATACCCAGCTCGTGTTCGCCGCGGTGTTCCCGATGCTGCCTCACATCCGTACCGGCAAGCTTCGGCCGCTGGCGGTGCTGGACACCAGGCGCTCGGCCCTCTTTCCCGACGTCCCGACGATCGCGGAGGCGGGATTTCCCGAACTCGACTCGAGGGCCTGGTTCGGACTCATCGCACCGCCTCAAACGCCGAAGACGATAGTCGACAAGCTGGCGACCGAAGTGCACCGGGTCGTCGAAGACGTGGAATTCCGGCGCAAATACATTACCGATGTCGGCCTGGTCCCGGTCGGCAGCGGGCCGTCGGAGTTCGGATCCTTCCTCGCCAGGGACCGAGAGAAGTACGTCGTGCAGGTTCGCAACGCCGGCGTCAAGCTCGATTGAACGCTCCGGTTGCACGCTTCAGGATCGATTGAACGCCGGTATCGCCTGCGTCGCGGGCGCGCCGGGCAGCAGGAATACTTGCAGTCTAAATAGTTCAAGCTTAAACTATATGTACTCTGCGTCTGCAAGGAGCACCGATTCATGTGGCGCCCCCCGCAAAAGATCAAGTGGAAGACCAGCCCCGGCCAGTGGCCGTCCCGCGAGGACGCGAGCCGCTCGCACCTGTTCACTCCGATCGAGCACGGGCCGTTTGGACTCGCCACGCGCACCTGGGTGCCCGCGATGGTGCCCTGGCGTGCCACCGAGGACGGCTTCGTCACCGACGACAACGTCGACTGGTACGCGCGCTTCGCCGCGGGCCGTCCGGGCGCGATCGTGCTCGAGGCAACCGGAATCCGCGACGTGCCAAGCGGCCCGCTGCTCCGGATCGGGCACGACCGCTTCGTCCCGGGCTTGCGGCGCGTCGTCGACGCGGTCAGGCAGGCGAGCGGCGGCGAGACGAAGCTCTTCATCCAGCTGATCGACTTCCTGTCGATTCGACGTCGCCCCGACCCGGCGAAGTTCCTTGGCCAGCACCTGCGGATCACCGGTCGGCATCGCGCTGCGCTCGGGATGAGCGGCGCGGTCGAAGGGGACGTGCGGCAGGCCCTGCTCGGCCTGCCGGGCGAGCGCCTGGCCGAGGTGCTCGATGCGCGCGAACTCGAGGCGCTGCGCATGGGCGCTCGCGAGCGAGTCACCGACACCCACCTGCCGCACATCCGCGAGCTGCCGCAGGTGTTGCCTGGCCTGTTCGCCGCCGCCGCGCGCCGCGCGCGCGAAGCGGGCTTCGACGGTGTCGAGCTGCACTACGCGCACGCCTACACCATGGCCTCGTTCCTGTCGGCGCTGAACACCCGTGACGATGGCTACGGCGGCTCGCGCGAAGGACGTGCAAGGCTTCCACTGGAGGTGTTCGAGCGGGTGCGCGCCGAGGTCGGTGCCGACTACGCCGTCGGCTGCCGATTCCTGTCGGAAGACTGCATTCCCGGCGGATCGACCGTGGAAGACGCGACGCACTTCGGCGTCGCGTTCGCGCGCGCCGGCATGGACTTCCTGTCGTTGTCGCGCGGCGGGAAGTTCGAGGATGCCAGGCAGCCGGCGATCGGCTGGTCCGCCTACCCGTATACCGGCCCGAGCGGCTACGAATGCATGCCGCACCACGTGTCGGACGAGCGCGGCCCGTTCGG
>DAORSF010000151.1:0-5818 GCA_035443405.1 Burkholderiaceae bacterium
CGCGGCGGCTTCACGATCGTCGACGAGATCTACCTCGGCCTGTCGTACGACGGAGCGCCGCGTTCGGCGCTCGCATTCGGCGACGACCTGATCGTCACCAACAGCTTCTCGAAGTACTTCCACATGACGGGCTGGCGCCTCGGGTGGCTGGTGGTTCCCGAAACGCTCGTCCCGGTATTCGAGAAGCTCGCGCAGAACCTGTACATCTGCGCGTCGACGCTGGCGCAGCACGCGGCGCTCGCGTGCTTCGACGCCGCATCGCTGGCCGAGTACGAAGCGCGCCGGCTCGAGTTTCGCCGTCGCCGCGATTTCATCGTGCCCGCGCTGCGCGGCGCGGGCCTGCCAGTGCCGGTGACGCCCGACGGCGCGTTCTACGTGTACGCCGATTGCAGCGAGCACAGCGCAGACAGTTCGGACTTCGCCATCGAGTTGCTCGATCGCATCGACGTGTCGGTCGTGCCGGGCAAGGACTTCGGCCGGCACGAGCCGGCTCGCTATCTGCGACTGTCCTATGCCACCGCAATGGACAAGCTCGAGGAAGCCGTGGCGCGGCTGGCGCGATACCTGCCGACGCGCGAACGCCGGGGTGCCTGAGCGTCCCGGCCTCAGATGCCGGAAGTTGCGTGCCGGAACTGCGCCATCGGATCGACCGCGTACGGCGCGTCGATCGCGGCGTCGAGCACGCCGTCGACGGGCCGCGCCGCCGGTGCCGCATCGCGCGGCGGTTCGTCCGGCGCCCCGTCGCGCGATCCTCCGGTCGACGGGCCCGGTGGGTGATCCAAGGGCAGCAGCACGGCCGGAACGATCGCACTGTCGGCCCCTGGCGTTCCGGCGACGGGAATCGCGCGTGGCGCCTCGCGTCGCTCTTCGGTGGCGACGACCGGCGGCTCGAGCGGCCGCGCCGGAATCGGCCTTCCCGCCGCAGCGGCCGCGATGCGCTCGCGCTCGGACAAGACCTTGTAGCCGTAGCCCGAATCGTGCGCGTGCAACGCGGCGCCGACGTAGGACTTCAGCGCACCTTCGACGCTTCCCTCGCGCACCAGGTATTCCTTGAGGATGCGCGCGCCTACGCTGATGTTCGCTACCGGATCGAAGGCAGCCGTGGAACCGCCGAACGGCGCGAACTTCTCGACGTGCACGCGCGTGAGCACCTGCATCAACCCGTGCGCGCCGGCGGAACTGCGTGCATTGGGATCGAAGTTCGACTCGATCGACATCACGGCCAGCACGAGGTACGGATCGAGGCGAAGCTCCTTCGAAGTGCGATAGGCGTGCGCGACGAAGTGCTGCACGTCCGCGACCGCGATGCGGTACTTCTTCGCGACGAACTGCGCGATCTTGTGTTGTTCCGGGGACAACTTCAACGGCGAGCGCGCCGCCAGGTTCTGGTCCCCCGCAATACGCAGCGCGTCCTGCGCAAACGGATCGAAGTCCTGCGGCAACGAGCGCGCCGGCGACATCGCGCGCGACGGAAAGACGCTGCTGAACACGGTGCCGCGCACGGCGGCCTCGGCGCCCGCGAGCGACGCGTCGTCGGCGCTGCGGACCGCGCGAAGCGAAACCGCCGACGCGACGACCAGCACGGCCAGCGGAATCGCCACCATCCAGAAACGGGCTGCGCCGAGGGCGCGGACCCACAGATCGAAACTCATTCCGACCTGACGCTGCTTTAGCATCCAGACTCCTTCCGGCTTGCGCCGTACGGTTCGCCGAACAGGCGATCGGTCCTTGCCGGGCCCGCCAATGCCGGGGGACCTCGGACCTCGTCTCTATCGCGCAGGCGGTGCGTCGCCACCTGTTGATGATCGAATGCAGCTTCTGCCGCATGATCCCGGTCTGCGCCGGGACTCGTCACGGGCTTCGATCACAGGCCGTCGAAGGACGGCACATCGGAAACCCGGCGCGATTCTAGGGGCGCAGCGACGCGAGGTCAACCTTTCGCTTCCCATGATGCGCAATGAAATCGATGAGACAATTCGTATCGCGAAACCGGAGTGAAAACTTCCGTGAAATACAACGATCTACGTGACTTCGTTCAGCAACTCGATTCGCGCGGCGAGTTGAAGCGGGTCTCCATGCCGGTCTCGCCGACGCTGGAAATGACCGAGATATCGGATCGCGTGCTGCGCGCGCACGGCCCTGCGCTGCTCTTCGAGAAGCCGAGCGCCGTGGCTGGCGCGTTCGCGATGCCGGTGCTGACGAATCTCTTCGGCACGCCACGCCGCGTGGCGCTCGGCATGGGCGTGGAGTCGGTCGACGACTTGCGCGAGATCGGAAAGCTGCTCGCGTGGCTGAAGGAGCCGGAACCCCCCAGGGGCCTGCGTGACGCCTGGGACAAGTGGCCGGTTCTTCGACAGGTGATGCACATGTCGCCGCGCGAGACCTCGAGCGCGGCGTGCCAGCAGGTCGTTCGCGAAGGTGACGCGGTCGACCTCGCGGAGTTGCCGATCCAGACCTGCTGGCCCGGGGACGCAGCACCGCTGATCACGTGGGGGCTCGTCGTCACGCGAGGGCCGGATTCGGCCCGCCAGAACCTGGGCATCTACCGGCAGCAGGTGATCGGGCCGGCCCGCACGATCATGCGCTGGCTCGCGCATCGTGGCGGCGCGCTCGATTTTCGCGAGCACTGCGCACGCAATCCGGGACAGCCATTCGCGATCGCCGTCGTGCTCGGCGCAGACCCGGCGACGACGCTCGCCGCGGTGACGCCGGTGCCGGACACGATGTCCGAGTACCAGTTCGCCGGACTGCTGCGCGGCGCGAAGACCGAGCTCGCGCGCTGCATCGGCAGCGAGTTGCGCGTGCCCGCGTCGGCCGAGATCGTGCTCGAAGGCGCGATCCGCCCCGATCCCGATGCGTCCGCGACGCTCGCGAACGCACGCGACCTCGGCTGGACGGGCGAGTTGCCGGCGCAGGCGCGCAGCGGCTGGGAGATGGCGCTCGAGGGCCCTTTCGGCGACCACACCGGCTATTACAACGAGCAGGACTGGTTCCCGGTGTTCACGATCGAGCGCATCACGATGCGTCGCGACCCGATCTACCACTCGACCTACACCGGCAAGCCGCCGGACGAGCCCGCGGTGCTCGGGGTCGCGCTGAACGAGTTGTTCGTGCCGATCCTCAGGAAGCAGTTTCCCGAGATCGTCGACTTCTACCTGCCGCCCGAGGGTTGCTCGTACCGGATGGCGGTGGTGTCGATGCGCAAGCAGTATCCGGGCCATGCGAAGCGCGTGATGTTCGGCATCTGGAGCTTCCTGCGCCAGTTCATGTACACGAAGTTCATCGTCGTCACCGACGCCGACGTCGACGTGCGCGACTGGAAGGAAGTGATCTGGGCGATCACCACGCGCGTCGACCCGGCTCGCGACACGACGCTGGTCGAGCGCACGCCGATCGACTACCTCGACTTCGCGTCGCCGGTGTCGGGGCTGGGCTCGAAGATGGGCATCGACGCGACCGGCAAGTGGCCCGGGGAAACGTCGCGCGAATGGGGGCGCCCGATCGCGATGGACGAAGCGGTCAGGCAGCGCGTCGACGCGATGTGGGGCGAACTCGGTCTCTGACGAGCGTCCATTCACCCGTTGGCATGCACCCAGCGCAGGAAGTCGTCCTGCAGCGCGCGGCTCGCCGCGGCGCCCGGCGCGTTGACGATCAGCGCGACCGCGTAGCGACGGCCTGAAGTCGCGGTCACGTAGCCGGCAATCGAGCGCACGCCGTCGAGGCTGCCGGACTTGATCCACGCCCGGCCGACGATGGGCTCGCCGAGCAGGCGCCCTTTCATGGTTCCGTCGACCCCGACCGCCGGCAGCGACTCGCGCAGCAGGTCGGCATGGGGGCCGGCCGCGGCATGGCGAAGCAGCCGCGCGAGATGCGAGGCGCTGGTGCGCGCGTCGCGAGAAAGCCCCGATCCGTTGTCGAGCACCAGATCCGGGAACTGCAGACCGTGCGCGGCGAGCCAGCCCCACATCACGCGCCGCGCGTCGGCCGCGGTTGCCGGCTGCATCCCGCCCTCGGCGGCGAGCTGCAACATCAGCTGGCGGGTCATCACGTTGTTGCTGAACTTGTTGATGTCCTGGACCACGGCGGCAAGCGTTCGCGGCGACACCCAGACGAGCCACGGCTCGCCGCGCGACGCGCCGCGCTCGATCCGCGTGTGCCCGTCCCAGCGTCCCCCGGCCGCCTGCCACGCCGCCTTGAACAACGCGTGCACGAACTGGCGATGGTCGAGCATCGCGGCGAACAGTCCCTGCTCGCCGCAGGCGCGCGAGTAGCGGCCCGCGACGCGCACGACCGGCGTGCGTCCGCGGCTGCCGGCGTCGCGCACCTGCAGGCCGCCGGCGTCATGGCGGCACGGCCCGCGGACCAGCCGAACGCGGTTTTCGATCGCGACATCCGCGAGCGTCGGGTCGAAGGCGATTGCCGCACGCCGGCCATCCGGACGCACGACGACACGCGCTGCCTTGAAGTTCATCAGAGCGCCAAACGGGCGCACGTTGTACGGCTGCGAGGGGTCGCCGTCGAAGTCGTCCACGCTGCGCGCACCAGTGTCGAAGATCGCATCGTCGATCACCAGGTCGCCGTCGATCCGCTCGAGGCCGGCGGCGCGCATGCGCGCCACGAACTCGGTCAGGTCCTCGATCACCAGTTTCGGGTCGCCGCCGCCGCGAAGAACCAGGTCGCCGCGCAGCACCCCGTCCTGCAGCGCGCCCCGCAACCGCGCTTCGGTGCGCCAGCGGAAGTCGGGACCGAGCAGCGCCAGTCCGGCGTAGGTGGTGATCAGCTTGATGGCCGACGCCGGATTCAGCGGGCGCGCCGCCTCGTGGGCCAGCAGCGCCGGACCACCGTCGAGTGGCAAAGCGATCGCGCCGACCTGCTCCGGCGACAGACCCGCCGCAGGCAGCCAGCGTTGCAGCGGCTCGCCGTTCGCGGCCAGCGGCTCGCCGCCAGCGTGGGCGGCCGACGCGCCGGCCAGCCAGACCCCGACAGCGACAGCGACAGCGACAGCGAAGCCCGCCGGTCGTCGTAAGATTCCGATCCACGTCATTCGTTCGATTATCACACCGTCGCGGCGGTGTGCACGCGGGGGAGAACCCATGCGCCTGGCAGGCAAGGTCGCGCTGGTCACCGGCGGCGCGAAGGGGATCGGCGCAGCCATCGTGCAGCGCTTCGTGAAGGAAGGCGCACGCGTCGCGTTCGTCGACGCCGACGAGCCCGCCGGCCGCGCGCTGCCTGCCTCGGACGCCACGCTGTTCGTGCCGGCCGACGTGACGCAGCGCGGCGTCGCCGCGAGTGCGGTCGCAGCGGCCGTCGATCGATTCGGCCGCCTCGACATCCTCGTCAACAACGCCGGCATCACGCACGCGGCGCCGTTCCTGGAGCTCGACGAAGCGGACTTCGATCGCGTGCTGGCCGTGAACCTGCGCTCGTACTTCACGATGGGCCAGGCGGCAGCGCGGCAATTGGCGCGACAGGCGACCGGCGGCGCGATCGTGAACATGTCGAGCGTCAACGCGGTGCTGGCGATCCCGGACCAGGTGCCTTACGTCGTGTCCAAGGGCGCGGTCAACCAGCTCACGCGCGTCATGGCGCTGTCGCTGGCGCCGCACGGCATCCGCGTGAACGCCATCGGCCCGGGGACGATCGCCACCGAGCTCGCCAGGAAGGCGGTCATGGCTTCCGACGAGGCGCGCCGCAGGCTGCTGTCGCGCACGCCGATGAAGCGGCTCGGCGAACCCGACGAAGTGGCCTCGGTCGCGGTGTTCCTCGCCAGCGACGACGCGTCGTACATGACCGGCCAGGTCGTCTACCCGGATGGCGG
>DAORSF010000152.1:0-5815 GCA_035443405.1 Burkholderiaceae bacterium
GCAACCGCTATCGCAAGGACGGCGCGATCTCGGCGCACCCGCCGTCGAGCATTCCTTTCCTGGCGCTCGGAGCGTGGGTGCTGACGGTGGGCTGGTTCGGGTTCAACGTCATGAGCGCGCAGACGCTGGACAAGATCTCGGGCCTGGTGGCCGTCAATTCGCTGATGGCGATGGCCGGCGGCACGCTGGCGGCACTGCTGCTCGGCAGGAACGATCCCGGCTTCGTGCACAACGGCCCGCTGGCCGGCCTGGTGGCGGTGTGCGCGGGCTCCGACCTGATGCATCCGCTGGGTGCATTGGTGGTCGGCGGCATTGCCGGTGCGATCTTCGTCGTGGCGTTCACGCTGACCCAAAACCGCTGGAAGATCGACGACGTGCTCGGCGTCTGGCCGCTGCACGGCTTGTGCGGCACCTGGGGCGGGCTCGCCGCCGGCGTGTTCGGGTCGAAGACGCTGGGTGGGTTGGGCGGCGTTTCGCTCGGTGGGCAGCTGATCGGCACCCTGATCGGCGTAGGCTGGGCCCTGTTCGCCGGGGCGCTGCTGTACGGGGTGCTCAGGGCGACGATGGGATTGCGCCTCTCCCAGGAGGAAGAGTTCGACGGCGCCGACCTGTCGATACACAAGATCAGCATGACTCCGGACCGCGAGGTCAACTGGTAGGACCGGAGTCGTAGGAGTCACCGCTGAGTCCGCTGGTCTTGTAATCATTCAAATAATCGTTAGACTATGCGAATGGATAAGCGCACGTTGAAGGATCTCCTTTTCGAGCAGGTCGCCCGCATCGGCCGAGCCGTCTCCAGTCCGAAGCGGCTGGAGATCCTGGAACTGCTGGCGCAAGGCGAGAAGACCGTCGAGACGCTCGCCGCGGAACTGTCGATCGACATCCGGCTCGCGAGCGCGCACCTGAAGGCGTTGAAGGCCGCGCGACTGGTCGCGGGTCGTCGCGAAGGCAAGTACGTCGTCTACCGGCTCAGTGGCGGAGACGTGGCGCAGTTGTGGGTCGTATTGCGCGAGGTTGCCGAGGAGCACCTGCTCGAATTGCGCATGACGCTCGAGCAGATGATGTCGGAGCCGGCGAAGCTCGCGTCGGTCGGACGCGCGGCGCTGCTCGAGCAGGCGCGCAATGGCGAGGTGCTGGTCATCGACGTGCGCCCGCGCGACGAGTACGAAGCGGCGCACCTGCCGTTCGCGCGATCGATGCCGGTTGCCGAGATCGAGCGCAGGCTGTCCGAGCTTCCTCGCGACCGGGAGATCGTTGCCTACTGCCGCGGACCGTTCTGCCTGCTGTCGGACGAGGCGGTGACGTTGCTGTCCGCGCGCGGTTACCGGGCGCGCAAGATCCGCGACGGCGTCAGCGAATGGCATGCGGCCGGGTTGCCGCTCGCGTTGGCGCCGCCGGGCTGAATCGAAGCACGACAGGAGGCACGCGATGGGTTCGACGCTCTTCATCGTCAACGAAGCGCCCTACGGCAGCGAACGTGCCTACAACGCATTGCGCCTCGCCGGCACGCTCGCCGCGCGCGAGGGCGAGCGGGTGCGGCTGTTCCTGCTGGCCGACGCGGTCGCTTGTGCAAAGGCCGGGCAGAAGGTTCCCGAGGGCTACTACAACGTTCAGCTGATGCTCGCCAAGGTGTTGCGCAAGGGCGAAGTCGCGCTGTGCGGCACCTGCATGGACGCGCGCGGCATGAGCGACGACGAGGCCATCGACGGCGCGCGCCGCTCGACGCTGGCGCAGCTCGCCGACTGGACGATCGAGGCGGACAAGGTGCTGGTGTTCTGACACTCGCGAAGGAGAGCGCCATGTTCTTCAGGCATCTGCCGCTTCTGGCGCGACCTCGGTCACGCGATCGGGGCATCGGGACTGGCCGTCGGCGCACACTACGCGGGGCGCATGGAAGGCGCCTTCTGGTTCGTCGCGTTGTCGATGCTGGTCTTCGGCGCCGTGCTGTGGCTGCTCGGCGAAGAGACGCATCCGCGTCTGAAAACGGCGACTGGCGCGGCGCCGTGACGGGATCCGGCGCGTGAACTTCGCCCGTCGCAACGTCGCGCTGCTGGCGTGCAGCCAGGCTGCGATGCTTTCGGCGATCGTGATGTCGATGGCGGTGGGGGCGATCGTCGGCGCCGCGCTGGCACCGGACAAGGGTCTCGCGACGTTGCCGATCGCGGCGATGGTGGTCGGCACCGCGATCGCCTCGTTGCCGGCGGCGATGCTGATGCGCCGTCGCGGCCGGCGCACGGGGTTCCTGCTCGGCGCGTCGCTCGGCGTCGCTGGGAGCCTGCTCGCGGCGTACGCGCTGCACCGGCAGTCGTTCGCGGTGTTCGTCATCGGGCACCTGCTGCTCGGCAGCTACCAGGGCTTCGCCAACTACTACCGGTTCGCGGCCGTCGAGGCCGTCGACGCCGCTCGCGCGAGCAAGGCGATCTCGTGGGTCGTGGCAGGCGGTGTGGTCGCCGCGTTCCTCGGGCCGCAGCTCGGCCAGTGGGGGCGCGACTGGATCGCCGGTGACCTGTTCGTCGGCGCCTACCTGGCGCAGGCGGCGCTCGGCGTTCTGGCGCTCGCGATGATCGCGCAACTGCGGCTCGCACCGGTCGCGGTCGGCCAGGGCGGAGACGCGCGTCCGCTGCGCGAGATCGTGGCGCAACCGGCCCTGCGCGCGTCGATCCTGGGCGCGGCGATCGGCTATGCGGTGATGATCATGGTCATGACCGCGACCCCGCTCGCGATGATCGGCTGCGGCCTTCCCGGCTCGGACGTGACGCCGGTGATCCAGTGGCACGTCGCGGGGATGTTCGTGCCGTCGTTCTTCACCGGGTCGCTGGTCAGGCGCCATGGCGCGCCGCGCGTCATGCAGGTCGGCTTCGTGCTGCTGCTGGGCCACGTGGCGGTCGCGCTGACCGGCCTCGAGTTCCTGCACTTCCTGTCGGCGCTGGTGCTGCTGGGCGTCGGATGGAACTTCGCATTCATCGGCGGCACCGCGCTGCTCACGCAGGCCTACCGCCCGTCCGAGCAGACCAGGGTGCAGGCCGTCAACGAGTTCGTCGTCTTCGGGCTGGTCGCGCTGGCGAGCCTTTCGGCGGGCTGGGTCTACGACCGATTCGGATGGGTGGCGCTGAACCTGGCGGTGGTTCCGCTGCTGGTCATGGCCCTGGCGTCGGCGGTCAGGGTCGAGAGGCGCGCGCGGGTTTGACGTTCGCGTCGCGCCGTCGTGCGATCATTCCCGGTCGCGCGCGACCTTGCGTCTTTGCCTCGACGCCGTCGCAAGCCCCTGCAGCGCGCGAGCGAGCCCCGGAGAGATCGATGAGCGAACCGAAGATTGCCCAGAAGGCCCCGTATCCGGTCGAGGTCGAGGCCGGCAAGACCTACTGGTGGTGCGCCTGCGGCCAGAGCAACAGGCAGCCGTTCTGCGACGGTTCGCACAAGACGACGCCGTTCACGCCGATCGAGTACAAGGCCGACGCGTCGAAGACCGTGTACTTCTGCGGCTGCAAGCACAGCAGCAACAAGCCGCTGTGCGACGGCACCCACAAGTCGCTGTAGCCGCGCCCGGCGACGCGGCGCCCGGTCCCGCCGCGCGTCGCGGCCGCGGCGGCTGGCGATGATTGCCGAACTCGACGACGCGCGCGCTGCGCTGCGCGTCGCCGCCGCGCTCGCGCTCGGCGCGGCGGTGTCGCTCGGGCTTGCGCGCTTCTCGTACGCGCTGTTGCTCGGGCCGATGCGCGCGGACCTGGGCTGGAGCTACCTGACCGCCGGCGCGATGAACACGGTCAACGCCGGCGGCTACATGGTCGGCGCGCTGCTCGCGCCGGGCTGGCTCGCGCGCTTCGACGCACGCTCGGTGCTGCTGGCGGGCTGCGTCGGGGCGGCGCTGCTGCTGGCGGCGCACGGGGCCGTCTCGAGCGACCCCGCGCTGTACGCGCTGCGGCTGGCGACCGGCGTGGCGAGTGCTGCGGCACTCGTCTCGGGCGCGCTGCTCGCCGCGCGGCTGGCTGCGACGCACCCGAAGTTGTCGGGGCTGATGCTGGGCGTCTACTATGGCGGCACCGGGGTCGGGATCGTCGTGTCGGCGCTGCTGGCACCGCCGCTGATCGCGCTGCCGACGCCGCACGCGTGGCGGTGGGCCTGGGTCGCGCTCGGCCTCGCCGCAGCGCTGTCGACCGTGATGATCGCGACGAACACGCGCGCGCTGGCCGCGCCGCCGACGCGAACGGGCGGACGCGTGCCGTTCGACTGGCGTCCGTTCGGTTTCGGGCTGGCGGGCTACTTCATGTTCGGCCTCGGCTACATCGGGTACATGACGTTCGTGATCACGCTGCTGCGTGAGCAGCAACTCTCCACGCCGCAGATCGTGTCGTTCTACGTGCTGCTCGGATTCGGGGTCGTCGCCTCGTCGTGGCTGTGGGCCGGCCTGCTGCAGCGCTGCCGCGGCGGCGAGGCGCTCTCGCTGCTCAACGGCCTGCTGGCGCTGGCGACCGTGTTGCCGGTGCTGAGTGCGCATCCGGTGGCCGTCTTCGCGTCGGGGCTGCTGTTCGGCAGCGTGTTCCTGTCGCTGGTGGCGTCCACGACGGCGCTGGTTCGCCACAACCTGCCGGCGGCGCTCTGGGCAGGGGGCATCAGTGCATTCACGATCGTGTTCGCGGTCGGCCAGATCGTCGGGCCGAGCGCGGTCGGCTGGATCGCCGACACGGCGGGCGGCCTGCAGGCCGGACTGGCCAGCTCGGCGCTCGCGCTGGTCCTCGGCGCAGTGTTCGCGTGGCGGCAGAGGCCGTTGACGGGTACCGCCGGCGCACGGAGCGCGAAAGCATGATCGAAGCGCTGAACCGCGAATGCTTCTGCATCAGCCTCGACGGCCAGGCGCTGGCGGACGCGCTGGAGTCCGAGCTCGGATCGCCGGGCCTGGCCGCGCAGGTCCGGCAGCAGTGTCCGTACCTGTTCTCGGCGCAACCGGTGTTCGTGTCGCGCGAGCACCTCGAACGGATGGCGCGCGTGGTCACGGCGATCGAGTCGGTCGTGGCGATGCCGGCCTGGCGCGACGAGGCGCTGGCGCGCGCGCCGGCGAGCGCGCGTCACGACGGCGGCGCGAAAGGCGTGTTCCTCGGCTACGACTTCCATCTCGACGCAGGGCGCCTCGGGCTCATCGAGATCAACACCAACGCCGGCGGCGCGCTGCTGAACGCGGCGCTGGCGCGCGCGCAGCGCGCGTGCTGCGAAGCGATGGACCACCTCGTGCCGAGGCTCGAGCACGTGGTCGCGCTCGAGCGCGACGTCTTTGCGATGTTCGTCGAGGAGTGGCGGCGCTCCGGCGCCACGCGGCCCCTGCGCCGGATCGCGATCGTCGATCGCGCGCCCGAGCAGCAGTACCTGTACCCCGAGTTCGTGCTGTTCCGCAGGCTGTTCGAGCGCAACGGCGTGGCGGCGGTCATCGCCGATCCGGCCGCGCTGAGCGTTCGCGACGGCGAGCTCCGCCACGACGGCCTGCCCGTCGACCTGGTCTACAACCGGCTCACCGACTTCTACCTCGAGGAGGCGGATAGCGCCGCGCTGCGCGAAGCGTGGCTGGGCGGCGCCGCGGTGGTGACGCCGCATCCGCGCGCGCACGCGCTGTACGCCGACAAGCGCCACCTGGCGCTGCTCAGCGACGATGCGCGGCTCGCGGCGCTGGGTGTCGACGCCGGCACGCGCGAACTGCTGCTCGCGCACGTCCCGAGGACCGAAGTGGTCGATGCGGGCAATGCCGACCGCCTGTGGGGCGAGCGTCGCGGCCTGTTCTTCAAGCCGGTCGCCGGCTACGGCGGGCGCGCCGCGTATCGCGGCGACA
>DAORSF010000153.1:0-5718 GCA_035443405.1 Burkholderiaceae bacterium
CTCGGCGGTGTTGTCGGACATGCCGGAGAAGACCAGCTCGTTGATGTCCTTGGCGATGCGCTGCGTGAGCATCACCAGCTCGCCCGCAGCTGCGACCTCGCGGTTCGACGCGCCGCTCTGCAGCTTGCCCGCGGCCACCGCCTGGGCCGCCTCGAGCATCTGCGGATTGACGCGGATCACCTCGCGGCGCATCGCGCCGAGCGACTGCAGCAGCGCGCTCTGGTAGAGGATCACCTGCGCGGCGTCGCCCGAAGCCGACCAGCCCTGCTGCAGCTTCTGCAGGTCGGTCAGCATCTCGCTGGGCACGCCCCGTCCCGCGTCGCCGCCTTCCGAGAGCTGCGCGATCGAGCGACTGACGATGTCGCGGCTGTCGCGCAGCTGCACGAAGGCTTCGGGGTCGCCGGCGATCGCCTGCGGCGCCGCCTTCGCGACGCGTTGCGAGTGCGTGAGCGCGTCGCCGACCTGCTGGAACCAGCGCGCCGCATCGTTCGCCTGCCTGGAGTCGACCCACAGGAACACGAAGGAGATCAGCACCGCGACGAAGAGCAGCGGCAGCCACACTTCCAGCTGCTTGCGAAACGGCATCGCCCCGACCACGGGGATCTGGAAGCGGTCTCGCGATCGCGCCGCCGGCGCTGCCGCTGCGAGGCTCGCCGGCGAAGGCGCGCGCGGCTTCGCTGCAGGCGCCGGCATCGAGACCGACGGCGCCGGGACGGCGTCCCCGCGCGCGGACAGGTCCGGCTGCGCATCGCCGTACCACGCCGCATCGGCGCTGCTGCCGGGCGTGACGCTTCGCGCCTGCAGGGGCCTCGACACCTCGAAGTCGTCGTCGGGCAGCAGGTCTTCGAGAATCGCACTGTCGGGCGCCATGTCCTCGTGCCGGTTGGTGCGCGGCTGCAGGAAGGCGGGAAGTTTGATCGCCACTTTCATCGTCGGTTCTCCGCAGGCAGGTCAGCGATTCACGGCGAGGAAGCGCTCGTCGCCCGCCAGTCGTTCCAGGCTCAGTTCGGTCCAGCAATGACCCTCCGCATCGGTCCAGTCGCGGCCCAGCCACGGCTTGCCGGCTGCGTCGGCCGGTTCTTGCTCGGTCATGTTCGAAGGGTTCTGCAAACCCAGCATGCGGTCGACCAGGATCGCGCCGTTCAGGTTCAGTCGCGGCGCGAAGGCCACCATCCGGGTTTCCTTCGTGGCGGGCGTGAAGCCGCCACCCTCGAAGCGCGCGAGATCGGAGACTCCGTAGAGCAACCCGCGCAGGTTGACCAGTCCCTTGAACCAGTCCTTCGTGAGCGGCACCGGCCGGATCGAGCCGCCGATCGCCGCGATCTCGCCCGCCTCGGAGAGCTCGATGAGCAGGCGCCGATGGCCGACCTGCACGCCGAGCCGCGCGGGCTGGCCGGCTTCCGAGGCGGCCAGTCGCAGCCGCTCGGACAGCCGAGCCTGGAACTCGCGCAGGTTCTTGCGATCGGCCATGATCAGTGCGCCAGATCGGCCACGCGGGCCAGCAGTTCTTCGGGCTTGACCGGCTTGACCAGGTACTCGCGGGCACCCTGGCGCAGCCCCCAGATGCGATCGGTCTCGTTGGACTTGCTGGTGCAGATGATGATCGGAATGCCCTGCGTGTCCGGGTCGCGCGTCAGCGCGCGGGTGATCTGGAAGCCGTTCTGGCCCGGCATCACGACGTCCATGACGACGAGGTTGGGACGCTCGGCCTTCACCTTGAGCATCGCCTCCTGGCCGTTCTCGGCGGTGATTACCGTGTAGCCCTTCTTCGTGAGCAGGTCGGCGAGGAAGAAGCGCTCGGTCGGAGAATCGTCGACGATGAGGATCTTGTGCGGCGGCATGGGTCGTTCCTTGGTCAGGCGCTCGCCTGGGCGTGACTGGCAGGCTGTTCGCCGCGGCGCGCGTAGTCGCCAGCGGTGCGCAGCAGGCTGTCCTTCGTGAAGGGCTTGGTCAGGTACTGGTCGCAGCCGACCATGCGGCCGCGGGCGCGGTCGAACAGGCCGTCCTTGCTCGACAGCATGACGACCGGCGTTTCGCTGAACTTCGGGCTTTTCTTGATCAGCGCGCAGGTCTGGTAGCCGTCGAGTCGCGGCATCAGGATGTCGCAGAAGATCAGGTCGGGATCGTTGTCGGCGATCTTGGCCAGCGCGTCGAAGCCGTCCTCGGCGAGGATCACCTGGCAGCCGGACTGCTTCAGGAAGATCTCGGCGCTGCGGCGGATCGTGTTGCTGTCGTCGATCACCATCACCTTCAGGCCCGTGAGCCCGGCGGCCTCGCTCATGTCATATCTCCACCATCTCGAAGTCTTCCTTGCGCGCGCCGCACTCGGGGCAGGTCCAGTTGATCGGGATGTCCTCCCAGCGCGTGCCGGGTGCGATTCCCTCGTCGGGCAAGCCCTTTTCCTCTTCGTACATCCACCCGCAGATCAGGCACATCCACGTGCGGTGCCCTGCGCCCGGCGCTTCGCTCATCACTGCTTCCTCAGGCTGTTTCGTCGCACCGCCCCCGCGGGCCCGGTGCCGGTTTTGTCGTGACTCGGCGCGCTCCTTGCGGCCGTGAGTCGATGTTAACCTCGAGGGGAAGCGCTCACCTTTCATCGCCGACCAGTGGCTCCGGTGTTGCGACAAACGCACAGGATTTCCCAATGAAGAAGCGGCTTCCGACGGGGCTCTACGCGTTGACGCCGGACAGCGTCGACGACGACTGGCTCGTGATCGCCGTGAGCGCCGCCATCCGCGGCGGCGCTTCGGCCGTGCAGTACCGGAACAAGTCGGTCGATGCGGCGCAGAAGCTGAAACAGGCGCAGCGCATCGCGCGCGCGTGCCGCGAAGGCGGCGCGCTGTTCATCGTCAACGACTCGATCGAGCTCGCGCGCGCGGTCGAAGCCGACGGACTGCACATCGGGCGCGACGATGGCGATCCCGCGCAGGTGCGCGCGGCGCTGGGGAACGAGCGGGTGCTCGGCGTGTCGTGCTACGACTCGTTCGAGCGCGCGCTGGCGGTTCGGGAGGTCGCCGACTACGTCGCGTTCGGCAGCGTGTTCGTGTCGACGGTGAAGCCGGGCGCGGTGCGCGCGCCGCTGGGGTTGTTCGCGCGGGCGCGCGAAGTCGGCATGCACGCGGTGGCGATCGGCGGAATCGATGCGGGCAATGCGTTCGAGGTCGCGGAGGCTGGCGCTGCGGCGGTGGCCGTGATCACGGCGGTGTTCGGGGAAGCGAGCGGCGTCCGGCGTGCCGACGCGACGTCGATCGAAGCCAACGCCCGGCGGATGATCGAATCCGTCGCGACGCGATAGCCTGGAGTCGCTGCGGCCGCTCGTGACGCCGCTGCGGAATGCCCGCTTCGATCGCCGTCCCGACGGACTCTACCGTGACCCGCAGCACTCTTGCCGCACCACGACCGCCGCGCCGCCGCCCATTGCCTGGCGTTTCCATTCCCGCCTGAGGTCCACTGCGATCGAATCGATCTGGTTGTTTGCCTCGTCGGCTCGCCCTGTGGCATCGAAGGCGAACTCCTCGCCGGTCCGGAAATCGATCCAGTACTTCCAGATCCTCCCGCGCTCGCGCAGGTCGAACAGGCCGACCTCGGCACCCTGCTGGAAGAACACGAAGTCGCGCCTGGCCCCGGACTGCAGCGGGCGACCGACCCAGGTGGCAGGAACCGGCATGCGCAGTTCCGTCAACACGGTCGGAGCGATATCGACCTGCGACGCAACGGCACCGGGCTCGATCGGCGCCTCGGGCCGATATCCGTAGTGAAGCAGGACGAAAGGCACGCGAAGAACCGGCTCGTAGACCGACTTCGCGTGGGCATACTTGCCGTACTCTCCCAGCAGTTCGCCGTGATCGCCGGTGATCACCACGATCGCGTCGTCCAGGTACCCCTTGAGCTCGAGCTGCTCGAGAAGCGCCGACACCATGCGATCGAACTGCAGGACCCCGTTGTCGTAGTAGTTCGTGGCCTCGGGATCAGCTGCTCCGGAACGAACGGCCCGCTTTCCGTTGACACCGTAGTAGTTGGCCTCGGGCTGGAAACGCGGCGGCGATTCGTGGCGCGTACCGAGACCGTGTGCCGACATGAGGTGGAACTGGAGCATCACGGGCTCGCCGTCCCACCCGGGGAGCGAGGCAACGTGGTCGAGTACGAGCGCATCGTCGTTCAGATGGTATCCGCGCGCTGAAGCCCCATCGAAATAGCTGTCGACCTGGCCGTAGGCTTGCCTCAAGCCATAGAAGTTCGTGTGATCGCCGCCGAGAATCATGTGGATGCGATAGCCGTGCCGCTTCAGGGCCTCGGGCAAGGTGAAAGCCCGATCCACCAGCTGATGCACGTACTTCGATCGCAGGATGGCCAATACACCGCACGCGGACTCCGCACAGACCGCAGTCATCCGCCCGGCCTTGCTCAGCGTCCCGGCGCTTGCCATCGAATCGAGAAAGGGCGTCGTGCTCCGCGGGTACCCGTTCAGGCTCATGTGGTCCGATCGCAGCGCATCGCCGACGATCAGGATCACGTTTCGCCGCACCGCGTCGGGGCTGGCCGCGTAGGACCTTCGAACCTCGTCCTCCGCGATCTCGAGCGCCGGCACGCCGCCGATGCTGTGGCTCTGCCGTGGCCGGGTAGCCTGCTCCGGGAAGATCGTCAGGCTGACCGGCTCTCCGTCGCGGGCGGGCGGATTCGCCGCGAACGCATACAGCCGCAACGTGACTGCGGACAGACCGAGGAATACGCAGGCGAATACCACCGGCGGAGACATCACGCGCGCTGCACACGCCGTGCAGTCGAGGCGTGCCGGCATCCTGGCCACCAGTGCGAGCAGGAGGGCCAGGATCGCTGCCCCGCCTGCGAACGCCGGCGTCGCCGGGACACCGAGCGCGTTCAAGAGGTCACGGGACTGCAGCGCGTAGGTCTCGATCAGCGTCCACGAGACGACGCGTCCCCATGAGCGCAGGCCCACCAGGACGAGAGCGTAGTACCCGACCAGCGCCACCAGGGCGCTCGTCACGATCGCGGCGTTGACCCAGCGCGCCACGTTCTCGTCGGGAATCCAGCGCCATGCCGCAAGGCGCAGGCACAGCAGGCAGCACCACAGCGTCGCGAGCAGCGCAAGATGCGGCGGCGCGGCGTCGATCGGAGCCGCATGCTGCGTCACATAGACGAGTAGAAAGGCGGCAGCGATGCCGTGCCAGGCCAGCGCTTCGATCAGTGCTGCCGGCAGAACCCGGAGCAGCGGCGAGCCAGACATCGATCCGGTCTCCGAAATGGACGAAGGCGTGCCTGGGCACGCCTTCGTCGAGTTTCGTCGTGGATCAGAACCGGGCGAACCGGTCCTGTCCATTCAACTCGATCAGATGCGGCATTCCGCGGGCACGTACTTGTTGTCGGCCGCGGCGCCCACCGTGCAGGCCCAGGCAATGATGCCCTCGCTGTTCACCGTGGGCGTGTACGTGAGCACGACGCCCTTGGCAGCGGCCGTCCCGGTCACCGCGACCACGCCGGTCCCGTCGGTGCACGTGCTCCCCGCCAGGTTCTTGGTGTCGACGGTCAGGTCCGTCACGCCACGGCAAGAGCCCGCCGCGATCACGCCACCGGCGTTGGAGATGTTCTCGCTGATCGTCGCTTTCATCGACGACGCGGTGATCGCCAGTTCCGACACCCGCGCACGCACCGTGTAGTCCTGATACGCCGGCAGCGCGACCGCCGCCAGGATGCCGATGA
>DAORSF010000154.1:0-5716 GCA_035443405.1 Burkholderiaceae bacterium
TCGGGCGGCTGCTGTTCTCGGGCGACGACGTGCGCAAGCCGGTGCGCGTGCTGTCGGGCGGCGAGAAGCACCGCATGAGCTTCGGGCGCCTGATGCTCGGCCGCCACAACGTGCTGATGCTCGACGAGCCGACCAACCACCTCGACATGGAGTCGATCGAGTCGCTGCAGCTGGCTCTGGAGAAGTACCCGGGCACGCTGTTCGTCGTCTCGCACGACCGCCAGTTCGTCGACGCCGTCGCCACGCGCATCCTCGAAGTGCGCGCCGGCGGCGTCATCGTCGATTACCGCGGCGACTACGAGGACTACCTGGCCAGCCAGGGGATCCAGTAGGCGCGGAGGGCCGACGCGTGGCGCGGATCCTGGTGATCGAGGACGATCCGGAGATCGGCGGCAACGTCTGCGACTTCCTCGACCAGCGTGGCCACGACTGCCACTGGGCGGCGGACGGCTACATCGGGCTGGCGCTCGCGTCGGGCGAGCAGCCGGAGCTGGTCGTGCTCGACCTGAACCTGCCTCGGATGGACGGCCTGACCTGGTGCCGCCGCTACCGGCACGAACTGCAGGGCGGCGCGCCGGTCATCATGCTGACCGCGCGCGACGAACTCGACGACAAGCTGGCCGGCTTCGACGCCGGCGCCGACGACTACCTGGTCAAGCCCTTCGAACTCGCCGAGCTCGCGGTGCGCGTCGATGCGCTGCTGCGCCGCGCACAGGGCCGCGCGCTCACCGGCGTGCTCCGCCAGGGACGGCTCGAGATCGACCGCGACGCGCGCAGCGTGCGCGTCGACGGCGTCGAGGTGCGCATGCCGCCGAAGCCGCTGCGCCTGGTCGAGCTGCTCGCGGAACGTGCCGACAAGGTCTTCTCGCACGAGGAACTCGAGCGCGCGATCTGGGGCGACGAGACCTTGCGTTCCGAGGCACTGAGGACGCTGGTGGCGGCCACCCGCCGGCTGTTCGCGCAGGCGGGGTGCGGGCTCGATCCGATCGAGACGCTGCACGGCCACGGCTACCGGCTGCGTGCCCGGTGAGCGCGCCGCGTCGCCCGTCGCTGCGCCGCCAGCTGGCGTGGACGTTCAGCGCCCTGGCGCTGGCGGTGGCGATCGGCCAGGCGGCGCTGGTCTGGTTCACCGGCCACCAGTCGGAGGAGGCGATGATCGACGGCATCGCCGCCGAGCAGCTGCGCCTGAGCGTCGCGCAGTACCGCCGCGACCCGGCGCTCGCGCAACCGAACACGACTGACATGCGACTCTACGTGGCGGCCGACGGCGACGCGTCGGCGCTGCCCGGATTTCTTCGCGAACTGCCACAGGCCGCCGGCAGCCACGAACTGCACCCGTCGGACGACATCGAGTACCACGTCGCGGTGGCGCACGACGACGGGCGCTGGTTCTACCTCGTCTACGACGTCGCCGATCACGAGCGCAGGCAGCGTAACGTGATCGCCGTCCTGTCGATCTCCGTGGCAGCCATCGCGCTCGGCGCGCTGGCTGCCAGCGATCGGCTCGCCAGGCGCCTGACCGGGGACCTGGAGCGGCTGTCGCTGGCCGTGCGCGGCGAGGCCGGCCGCGGGCACGGCGGGCAGCTGACCGGGCTTGCCCGGCATGCCGAGTCGGCCGAGCTGGCGTCGGCGCTCGACGAGCAGCGCCAGCGGGTCGACGAGGTCCTGGCGCGCGAGCGCGCGTTCTCGGCCGCGGCGAGCCACGAGTTGCGCACGCCGCTGATGCGTGCCGGGAGCACGCTGGAGCTGCTCCGCGGCACCGACCTCGACGAGCGCCAGCGCGCCAAGGTCGAGCAACTGGCCGCCAGCCTCACCGAGATCACGATGCTCACCGCAGGGCTGCTTCGCGTGGCGCGCGGAGGCGCGCGCGAGGTGGGCACCATGATCGCGCTGCCGGAACTGGTCGGCCAGGTCGTCGCGCACCTCGAACCGGAGGCGCGCGCCCGGTCGATCCTGCTGTCGACCGACGTGCCGGCGCATGCCTCGGGGGTCGGCGACCGCGACGCGTTGTGGATCGTGCTGACCAATCTGCTGCGCAACGCGATCCGCCACAGCGGTGGCACGCGGGTGGCCGTCGACTGGCGAGACGGCGTGCTGGGCGTTTCGGACGATGGGCGCGGGTTCGATCCGGGACAGGGGCCCGAAACGAGGCTGCGCGACGCGGGCGGCAAGGACGGCAACGGCCTCGGGCTGGGCCTGAGCATCGCCGAGCGCATCTGCGAGGCTGCCGGTTGGCGGATAGCCATCGACAGCGACGCCGGGCGAGGTACCCGCGTGAGGATCGAGATCCCGCAGCCGTCGCCCTGAGCCGGCGCGGCAGCCCGAAACGGTCGCCTGATGCGGTCGCCTGAGCGACCGGTCCTCACACTTTCCTCACGCGGTCGACGCGCGCTCCTCATGGCCGCACCGGCAAGCTGCACGCGGTGGATGCACGTCTTTCCCGACCGCGGCGGCTGGCCAACCTGCTCTCGCACCAGGCTGGCAGCAGCGCCGTCGCGCTGTTCGCCGCACTGTGGACGATGTCGACCTTCGTGCGGTTCGCCCTCGCGGCAGCGCGCTGGCACGAGCTCGATCGGGACCCGTCGGCGCTGCTGGCCGCGCTGGCGCGCGGCGGCGCCATCGACGCGCTGCTGGCGTTCGCGACCGCGGCGATGGTGCTGGCCTTCGGCGCGCTCGCGCACTTCGGCGCGGGCGGCGGTGCGATCCGTCGCGGGCGCCGGGTGCTGGGCTTCGCGTCGGCAGTCGCGGCAATCGGCTTCGTCGGCATCGCCGAGATCCTGTTCTGGGACGAGTTCGGCGTCCGCTTCAACTTCATCGCCGTCGACTACCTGATCTACACGGTCGAGGTCGTCGGCAACATCCGCGAGTCGTATCCGCTTCCCGCGCTGTTCGCAGGGCTGGCCGCGCTCGGGGCCGCCGCTGCGTGGCTGCGCAACCGCCTCCTGCCGGTGCGTGCCCAGGCGGGCTGGCCGCCGGCCGTGCGCATCGGCGTAGCGGTGCTCGCGATCGCCGGCGGCGTCGCCGCGGGCGGCACCGGCATGGCGCTGAACGACGGCGTCGATTCGGTCGCGAGCCTGCGCGACAACGTCCGCAACCAGGAACTCGCGCGCAACGGCCTGGCGAGCTTCGCCGCGGCGCTGCGAGACAACGAGCTGTCGTTCCGGCGCTTCTATCTCACGATCGAAGACGCGCGTGTCGCGCAACTGGCGGGCGCGTGGCCGCGCCGGGTGCCGCCGGTCCGGCCGATGCGTGCCGCGTGGCCGCCGGTCGACGCGGGCTCCGCTGCCGCCTCCCCGGGGCGGGCCGCGATCGGGGCTGCGCCGATCGACCGGGGCGTGCGCCGCGATCCGCAGCGCCCGCTGCACGTCGTGATCGTTCAGGTCGAGAGCCTCAGCGCGGGGTTCCTCGGCGCGTTCGGCAACCGCGAGTCGCTGACGCCGAATCTCGACGAGCTGGCCCGCAACGGCGTGCTGTTCACCGACCTGTACGCCACCGGCACGCGCACCGTGCGCGGGCTCGAGGCGCTGTCGGCGGCGCTGCCGCCGCTGCCCGGGCAATCGCTGGTGCACCGCCCCGGCAACGCCGGGCTGCAGACGCTCGGCGCGGCGCTGCGGCGTCACGGTTTCGAGACGGCGTTCCTGTACGGGGGCTACGGGTACTTCGACAACATGAACGCGTACTTCGCCGCCAACGGCTACCGCGTGCGCGACCGACGGGACATCCCGGCCGAGCGGGTCGGTTTCGCCAACATCTGGGGCATCGCCGACGAGTACCTGTTCGACGACGCGATCGGGCAGATGGACCGGGCGAGCGCCGACGGTCGTCGCCAGTTGCTGCACCTGATGACGACGTCGAACCACCGGCCCTACACCTATCCCGAAGGCCGCATCGACATTCCCTCGAAGACCGGCCGCCGGGGCGCGGTCAAGTACACCGACTGGGCGATCGGGCGTTTCTTCGAGCACGCGCGCTCGCGTCCGTGGTTCGACGACACGCTGTTCGTGATCGTCGCGGATCACTGCGCGTCGGTGGCTGGCCGCACCCGGCTGCCGCCTGCGCACTACCGGATTCCCGCGATCCTCTATTCGCCGAAGCACCTCGCGGCAGGCGAGGTGTCGACGCTGTCGAGCCAGATCGACCTCGCGCCGACGATCATGGGCCGGCTCGGCCTGGACGACGGCGGGCGCTTCTTCGGACAGGACCTGTTCGGCCCGCAGGTTCGCGAGCGTGCGTGGATCGCGAACTACCAGGAGATCGGCCTGCTGACGCCGGGCGAGCAGGGCACTCGCGACCTGGTCGTGTTGTCGCCGGTGCGACGCGTGGTCCAGTACCGGATCGAACCCGGCGGAGGCGAACGCCAGGTGCCGGTCGACGTCGCGAAGGCCGAGCGGGCGATCGCCGACTATCAGCTCGCGGACGACCTGGTCCGCTCGGGGCGCTACCGGGCCGAGCCGAAGCTGGCCGCACCGGAGGCGGGGTCGTGAAGGCGCGACGCCCGCTGGTCGCGGTGTGGGCGCTGGCGCTATGGCTGTCCGTTGCCGGCAACGTTCCGCTTTGGGAGCGGGTCGGCGGGCTGGCCGGCTCGCCGTCGCAGCGGCTCGCGCTGTTTGTCGGACTGGGCCTGCTCGTCGCGGGCGCGACGGCGGCAGTGTTGTCACTGATGGCCTGGCCTCGCGTATTCCGGCCAGTGGCCACGGTACTGGCGCTGGTGAGCGCGTTCAATACCCACTTCATGCATCAGTACGGGGCGGTGATCGACCCCGGCATGCTGGCCAACGTGGTCCAGACCGACGTGCGCGAGGTGCGCGACCTGCTGTCGTGGTCGCTGCCGGCGACCGTGTTGCTGGTGGCCGGGCCGCCGCTTTGGTGGATCTGGCGCCGCCCGCTGGCCTCGCGCGGATGGCTGCCGCAGACCGCGCGCAACGCACTGGGCGCGCTCGCGGCGCTCGGGCTGATCGTCGCCGCAGTGCTGCTCACCTACCAGGACCTCGCCTCGCTGATGCGCAACCAGAAGTCGCTGCGCTACATGATCAACCCGCTCAACACCGTCTACGCGGCCACGCGGCTGGCGGCACAGCAGTTGCCGCGGTCGGCGCGCGCGCTGCAGCCGATGGGCGAGGACGCGCGGCTGGGCGCCAGCTACGCCGGCCATCAGCGTCCGCCGCTGCTGCTGCTGGTGGTGGGCGAAACGGCGCGCGCGCAGAACTTCGGGCTCAACGGCTACGCGCGGCCCACGACGCCGGCACTGGCCCGCTGGCAGGCCGAAGAGGGCCTGGTCAACTTCGGGCAGGTGCAGTCCTGCGGCACCAACACGCAGGTGTCGTTGCCCTGCATGTTCTCGCCGCTCACGCGCGCGCAGGGCGGCGACCGCGTCGCCGAACACGAGAACCTGCTCGACGTGCTGCAGCGCGCCGGCCTCGCCGTACTGTGGATCGACAACCAGGCCGGCTGCAAAGGCGTGTGCGCGCGCGTTCCCCACGTGAGCACCGCGAGCCTGCGACTGCCGGGGGTGTGCGACGATGGCGAGTGCTTCGACGCGGTCATGCTGCAGGGGCTCGATGAGCGGATCGCCGCGCTCGACCCGGATCGGCGCGCGCGCGGCGTCGTGCTGGTCATGCACCAGATGGGCAGCCACGGTCCTGCCTACTTCAAACGCACGCCGCCCGATCGCAAGCCCTTCGTTCCCGAGTGCGCCAGCAACACGCTGTCCGACTGC
>DAORSF010000155.1:0-5706 GCA_035443405.1 Burkholderiaceae bacterium
AGGAAGGCATGGGCTTCGCGTACCAGATGATGCAGTTCCAGGAGGAGCGCCTGTGGGCAGCCGCCAGCGCGATGGCCGCCAGCGAGGTGATCACCGAGACCGTCGCGTACCTGCGCGAACGGCAGGCGTTCGGACAGCCGCTGCTCGCCAACCAGTTCGTCTACTTCAAGCTCGCCGAGCTCAACACCGACATCGAATGCGTGCGAGCGCTGCTGTATCGCGCGGTCGAACTCTACGTCGGCGGCACCGACGTGACGCAGCTCGCGTCGATGGCCAAGCTGAAGGCGGCGCGCGTATCGCGCGAGGTCGCCGACTGGTGCCTGCAGTTCTGGGGAGGCATGGGTTACATCGAGGACACGCGCGTGAACCGCTACTGGCGCGATTCGCGCCTCGGTTCGATCGGCGGTGGCGCCGACGAGATCATGCTCGGGATCATCGCCAAGACGATGGGCATCCTGCCGCGTTCGTGAGCGTGCCCATGCCCTTCGACACGCTGCTGGTCGCCAATCGCGGCGAGATCGCCTGCCGCATCGTGCGCACCGCGCGAGCGATGGGCCTGCGCACGGTGGCGGTCTACTCCGATGCCGACCGCGATGCCCGCCACGTGGCGATGGCCGACTCCGCGGTCGCGATCGGCCCGCCACCCGCGAAGGACAGTTACCTGTCGATCGAACGATTGCTCGCCGCCTGTGCCCGCAGCGGCGCGCAGGCGGTGCATCCCGGCTACGGATTCCTGGCCGAGAGCGCCGCGTTCGCGCGCGCCTGCCACGACGCCGGGATCGTGTTCGTCGGGCCGCCCGCGGACGCGATCGAGGCGCTCGGCAACAAGGCGCGCGCGAAGCAGCTGGCCGAACGCATCGGCGTGCCTTGCCTGCCCGGCTACGGCGGCGCCGACCAGTCGCCCGCGGCGCTCGCGCGTGAAGCCGCGCGAATCGGGGCGCCGCTGATGATCAAGGCCGCAGCCGGCGGCGGAGGCCGCGGCATGCGCCGCGTCGACGACCTCGCCGAGTTCGACGCAGCCTGCGCAGCGGCCCGCAGCGAGGCGGCGGCGTCCTTCGACAGCGACGACCTGCTGCTCGAGCGCCTCGTGCACCGTGCACGCCACGTCGAGGTCCAGGTGCTGGCCGATCGCTTCGGCCGCTGCATCCACCTCGGCGAGCGCGATTGCTCGACGCAGCGCCGACACCAGAAGATCGTCGAGGAGGCGCCGGCCCCCGGCGTGACGCCGGCGCTTCGCTCGGCAATGGGCGACGCGGCGATCAGGCTGGCGCTGGCCGCGGGTTACGTGGGCGCCGGGACGATCGAGTTCCTGCTCGACCCCGAGGGCCGGTTCCACTTCCTCGAAGCCAACACCCGGCTGCAGGTCGAGCACCCGGTCACCGAAGCGATCACCGGCCTCGACCTGGTCGAGTTGCAGCTGCGCATTGCGCGCGGCGAGCCGCTGCCGCTGCTGCAGGACGCGGTGAGCCTTCGCGGCCACGCGATCGAGGCCCGACTGTGCGCGGAGGACGCATTCGCCGGGTTCAGTCCGCAGTCCGGACCGATCCTGGCCTGGCGGCTTCCCGAGTTGCCCGGCGTGCGCGTCGACCACGGGCTGGCGTCCCGCGCCGACGTGCCGCGCCACTACGACTCGATGATCGCCAAGCTGATCGCCACGGGACGCGACCGCAACGACGCGCGCCGGCGCCTGATCGCCGCGCTCGGCCGGACCTCCGTCCTCGGCGTGACAACCAATCGCGAGTTCCTGCTCGCCTGCCTCGGCGAACCGTCCTTCGCCGAGGCACGGTCGACGACCAGCTGGCTCGACGCAGCGGCCATCGGCTGGCGCGCGCCAAGACCGGATTCGCGCTGGCAGGCGGCCGCCACGGCGCTGTGGGCCCGCATGCAGGCGCGCGCCCACGGCGCGCTGGCCGACTGGTCGTCCACGGGGCCGCGCACGACGTTCGCGTCGCTTGCGAGCGGCGAGGCAACCTGGCACGCGCGACTCGAAGCGCTCTCGGGGGGGTATCGCGTCGCGATCGGCGATGCCGAGCACATCGTGTCGGCGGGACCTGACGACCGCATCGAGATCGACGGTCACGCACTGTCCGGGCACGCGCAGCTGCGCGTCGACGCCGCTGGCACGATCGCCGGTTGGCTCGACCTGGCCGGCGTCTGCGCACCCTTCTCCGACGTATCGGCGCTGGCGCCGCGGCCGAGTGCCGCCGGCGGCAACGGCGACGTGCGTGCAACGATGCACGGACAGATCACGTCGCTGTCGGTCGCGCAAGGCGACCGCGTGCGCGCCGGACAGGCCCTGCTCGCGATCGAGGCGATGAAGATGCAACACCGCGTCGATGCCCCGATCCACGGGCGAATCGTGGAACTCGGCGCGCGCGCGGGTGCCCAGGTGGCGCCCGGCACGCTGCTGGCGCGCATCGAGCCGGAGGTTGCGTCGAATGAGCCGTGATCCCGATACCCTCGCGAACTGCTTCGACCTGACGCGCGCGCCGGGCGCCACCGACGAGCACCGGCAGTTGCGCGATGCCGTTCGCCGCTTCGTCGAAGGCGAACTGGCTCCGCACGCTGCGGCATGGGACGAGGCCGCCGGCTTTCCGCGCGAACTCTACCGCCAGGCAGCGCAGGTCGGCCTGCTCGGCCTCGGCTATCCGTCCGAGCACGGGGGGACGCCGTGCGACACGCTGTCCCGCATCATTGCGACGATCGAACTGACGCGCGCCGGTTCGGGCGGGCTGATCGCGAGCCTGATGAGCCACACCATCATGCTCGGGCCGCTCCTGAAGGCCGGCAATCCTGCGGTGTGCGGCCGGGTCGTGCCCCGGATCCTCGCCGGCGACGCGATCGGCGCGCTCGCGGTCACCGAGGCCTCGGGGGGCTCGGACGTGGCCAGGCTGACGACGCGCGCGCTTCCAAAGACCGGCGGCGGCTGGCGCTTGAACGGGTCCAAGATGTTCATCACGTCGGGCATGCGCGCCGACCACTATCTCGTTGCGGCGCGGACCGGCGAACCCGGCGCACGCGGGATATCGCTGTTCCTCGTCGACCGCGACATGCCCGGCTTCTCGCGCGCGCCACTGGCCAAGACCGGCTGGTGGTGCTCGGACACCGCGGCGCTGCACTTCGACGACTGCCCGGTCGACGCCGACCGGCTGGTCGGGCCGCTCGACGGCGGCTTCGCGCTGATCATGAACAACTTCAACGGCGAACGGCTGATGATGGCCGCGCAGGCGATCGGTTTCGCGATCGCCTGCTGCGAAGACGCGCTCGGCTGGGCGCGCGAGCGGCGCACGTTCGGCCAGCCGCTGGTGGGCCACCAGGTGATCCGCCACAAGCTGGTGCGAATGGTCGACTCGATCCTGCCGGTGCTCGCCTGGCTCGCGCAACTGGCCGCGCGCATCGATCGCGGCGAGGCCCCGGTTGCGGAAATCTCGCTGGTCAAGAATCATGCTGCACGCGTCATGCGCGATTGCGCCGACGAATCGGTCCAGATCCTCGGCGGCGCCGGCTACATGCGCGGCGGCCGCGTAGAGCGGATCTACCGTGAGGTAAAGGTCATGATGATCGGCGGTGGCGCCGAAGAGGTCCTCAACGACCTCGCGGCACGCCAGCTTGGCCTGGACTGACTGGACGAGGGAATCCCGGTGACTGAACCCCCTGTGCTGTACGAGTCCGCCGAAGGGATCGCAACCATCACGCTGAACCGCCCGGATGTGCTCAATGCGCTGAACGACCCGCTGATGCGCGCGCTGCGCGACGCGATCGATCGTGTCGCCGCCGACGATGGCGTCCGGGCGGTGCTGCTGACCGGCGCCGGTCGCGGCTTTTCGTCGGGCGCAGACCTCGCTTCGGTGCCGCCGAGTCCCGAGCTGGACCTCGGCCGGCTGCTGCGCGAGCGCTACCACCCCGTGATCCTGGCGATGCGCACGATGCCCAAGCCGGTCGTCTGCGCCGTCAACGGCGCCGCCGCGGGCGCGGGCATGAGCATTGCGCTGGCCGGCGACATCGTGCTCGCGGCCAGGTCGGCGTATTTCGTCCAGGCGTTCTCGAAGATCGGACTTGTGCCGGATGCAGGCAGCACCTGGTTCCTGCCGCGCTACGCCGGCGACGTGCGCGCACGCGCCCTGGCGATGCTCGCCGAGCGCGTCGACGCAACGACCGCCGAGCGCTTCGGACTGATCTGGAAGGTGCTTGACGACGAGCAGTTGCTGCCGGAAGCGCGCAGGCTTGCCGCCCACCTGGCCACCCAGCCGACACGCGCTTATGCACTCATCAAGCGCGCACTCAACGACAGCTTTGCGCACGACCTGCCGGCCCAGCTCGAGCTCGAAGCGGCGCTGCAGACGCAGGCCGGTCGTACCGAGGACTTCGCAGAAGGCGTTGCAGCATTCCTGCAGCGGCGCCCGCCAGCGTTCAAGGGACGATGATGCCAGCCCCCAGCCACTCGCACCCGCCGCGCCCCGCCGCGGAACAGCGCAAATTCGAGGAGGCGTTGCGCGACGTCTTCGAGAACCGGATCGCGTTCAACCGGATCCTGGGCTTCGTGATCGAGTCGTTCGACCCCGTCGAGCCGCGGGTGCGATTCGACATGCGCCCCGAGCTGGTCGGCCACTTCATCTACGGTCGCCTGCACGGCGGCGTGACGTCGGCGGTGCTCGACGCCGCTGCCGGGTTCGCGCTCATGTGCGCGATCGCCGACAAGCACCGGGACGAGACCGCCGAGCAGGTGATGCATCGCTTCACGCGGATGGGCACGATCGACCTGCGCATCGATTTCCTCCGCCAGGGGATCGGCGAACGGTTCTACGCCGCGTCGAAGATCACCCGGCTCGGCGGACGGATCGGATCGACGCAGATGTCGCTGACCAACGAGGCGGGCGTCCTGATCGCCACCGGGGCTGCGTCCTACGTGATCAGCTGATTCCGGGTTTCCCCGGTGCGGCCGGCGGCGCCGGTTCTGTACTACCATCTGTGCAGACGAACAACTGGTTCCTCCAGTCGCCCGCCAGGCGCCCGAGAGAGGGACACCTGGGAGACACGGCCCTTGCAGGTCCTGCAAGTTCTGGTCAGCGGCATCGCGCAAGGCTGCATTTACGGACTCATCGCGCTCGGGTTCGTCCTGATCTATAAGGCAACCGAAACAGTCAGCTTTGCCCAGGGCGAGCTGATGATGCTCGGCGCCTTCCTCGGCCTGGCGCTGATGACCGCACTCGGCTTCCCGTTCTGGCTGTCGGTGCTCTCGGCAATTGCCGCGATGGGAGCGTTCGGCGTCCTGCTCGAGCGGATCGTGATCCGGCCAATCCTCGGCCAGCCGGCCTTCTCGATCGTGATGCTGACGATCGGCATCGGATACGTCGCGCGCGGCGCGATCACGATGATCCCGAACGTCGGCACAGACACCCACACCTTGCCGGTGCCGTACCGCAACGAGGTGCTCGAACTCGGCGGCGTGGTGTTCGCGGTCGAGCAGCTTGCGGTGATCGGCGTCACGGCACTGCTGTGCGCGCTGCTGTACCTGATGTTCCGGCACAGCAAGGTCGGCATCGCGATGCAGGCGGCGTCGCAGAACCAGCTCGCCGCCTACTACATGGGCATCCCGGTCAAGCGTCTGAACGGCCTCGTGTGGGGCCTCGCGGCGGCGGTCGCGGCGGTCGCCGGGCTGCTGCTCGCGCCGATCACGTTCATCCACGCCAACATGGGCTTCATCGG
>DAORSF010000156.1:0-4528 GCA_035443405.1 Burkholderiaceae bacterium
TCGAGCGGCTGCACGGCGGCACGCACCGCGTGATGGCCGACCGGATCGAGGCCGGGACCTTCCTGTGCGCAGTCGCCGCGGCCGGCGGAGACGTCACGCTGACCCAGGCGCAGCCCGCGACGATGGACGCGACGCTCGACAAGCTGCGCGAAGCAGGCGCCACGATCGAAACAGCCGCCGACCGGATCCGCCTGTCGATGCCGACGCGGCCGCGCGCGGTGAACGTGCGCACCGCGCCTTACCCCGCGTTCGCCACCGACATGCAGGCGCAGTTCATGGCCGTAAACTGCATCGCCGAGGGCACCGGCGTCGTCACCGAGACGATCTTCGAGAACCGCTTCATGCACGTGCTCGAGATGCAGCGGCTGGGCGCCGACATCACGATCGAGGGCAACACTGCGATCGTGCGCGGCGTGCCGGCGCTGTCGGGCGCCACCGTGATGGCGACCGACCTGCGCGCGTCGGCGGGGCTGGTCATCGCCGGGCTGGTGGCCGAGGGCGAGACCGTGGTCGAGCGGATCTATCACCTCGACCGAGGCTACGAGCGCATGGAGGCGAAGCTCGGCCAGCTCGGGGCGCGCATCGAGCGCCTGCGCGGGAGCGCCTGACGTGAAATCGCTGCCTGTTTCGGTGACGGCACGTTCTTCGAGTGTTTGCGCGTCGCGGCCGGCGGCAGCCCAGTCCGGACGGGTCGCGCCGGGCTCGGGCGCCGCGGGGCCGGGCTGCGCCAGGCGAGGCGACAACTACGCCGGTCGGTGCTGCGCACCGACTTCCCTGCGCTGCTCGCCTCGGGGTCGCGCGGCGAAACTCGCTGCGCTCGCTTCGCGAGCTCCGCTCGGACAGTCGCCGCGAGTCAGAAGTACGAAGCGCGCTTCGCGCGCCGACCCCGAGGTTGCGCTGCTCGGCGGCGCAGACATCGCCTTGCCTGGCGCAGCCCGGCCCCGCGGCGCCCGAGCCCGGCGCGACCCGTCCGGACTGGGCTGCCGCCGGCCGCGAGGGCAACGTCTACGGTGCGCGGATCGAAGACGGCCGCGTTCGCTGCCACCGCCGCAACGGTGTAGGCAAAGGCGCGGGTCGCCAGCCGCCGGCGTGCCTGTGCGCGGCCGAGAAGCGCAGGAGTGCCGGCCCGCGCGCGCAGCGCGCTTCGTTCCTCTGACTCGCGGCGATTGTCCGAGCGGAGCTCGCGAAGCGAGCGTAGCGAGTTTCGCCGCGGGGCCGGCACTCCGAGCATCGCAGGGCACCCCCGCGAAGCGGGGGCAAGCGCCGGCACGCCGGCGGCTGGCGACCCGCGCCTTTGCCTGCGCAGACCCTTGCCGCGTTGCTGCGCTGAGACCGCAGGCGGCGCAGCGCGCACTGGAGCCAATGACGTGATCACGCTAGCCCTGTCGAAGGGGCGCATCTTCGACGAAACGCTGCCGCTGCTGGCCGACGCGGGCATCCCGATCGACGCGTCGATCGGTGCTTCGCGCAAGCTGATCCTGCCGACCGGCGATCCGCACCTGCGATTGATCATCGTGCGCGCCTCCGACGTGCCGACCTACGTGCAGTACGGCGCCGCCGACCTCGGCGTCGCCGGCAAGGACGTGCTGCTCGAGCACGGCGGCGAGGGCTTGTACCAGCCGGTCGACCTCGGCATCGCGCGCTGCCGGATGTGCGTGGCCGCCCCGAGCGGCTTCGACTACGCGAGCGCGGTGCGGCGCGGCGCGCGCCTGCGCATCGCCACCAAGTACGTGCAGGTCGCGCGCGAGCACTTCGCGGCCAAAGGCGTGCACGTCGACCTGATCAAGCTCTACGGTTCGATGGAACTCGCACCGCTGGTCGGGTTGGCCGACGCGATCGTCGACCTCGTGAGCACCGGCAGCACGCTGCGCGCGAACCAGCTGGTCGAGGTCGAGGAGATCATGCCCATCTCGTCGCGACTGATCGTCAACCAGGCGTCGCTGAAGACGAAGTCGGCGCGGCTCGAGCCTCTGCTGGCGGCGGTCGGGCGCGCGGCGGAGCAACGGCGATGAGCGTCCCGGCGTCGATCACGAGGCTGGACAGCCGCGACGCGCGCTTCGACGAGCGACTCGCTGCGCTTCTGGCCTGGGAGCCGGCGCAGGACGAGGCGATCGAGCGCGCGGTCGCCGATATCGTTCGCGACGTGCGCCGGCGCGGCGACGCGGCTTTGCTCGAGTACACGCGGCGGTTCGATCGCGTCGAAGTCGTCGATGCGGCGACGCTCGAACTGTCTCGCGACGAGCTGCAGGCGGCGCTCGCCTCGCTGGGCGGTGCCGAGCGCGACGCGCTGCAGGCCGCCGCCGAGCGCGTGCGCAGCTACCACGCGCACCAGCTCGCGAAGTCCTGGTCCTACGTCGAGCCCGACGGCACCCGCCTCGGCCAGCAGATCACGCCGCTGGACCGCGTCGGCCTGTACGTGCCGGGCGGCAAGGCGGCGTATCCGTCGTCGGTGCTGATGAACGCGCTGCCGGCCCGGGTCGCTGGCGTTCCCGAGCTGGTGATGGTGGTTCCGACGCCGGACGGCGTGCGCAATCCGCTGGTGCTGGCCGCGGCGTGCATCGCGGGTGTCGATCGTGTCTTCGCGGTCGGCGGCGCACAGGCCGTGGCCGCTCTGGCGTACGGCACGGCCACGGTCCCGGCGGTCGACAAGATCGTCGGGCCGGGCAACGCCTACGTTGCCGAGGCCAAGCGGCGCGTGTTCGGGACGGTGGGCATCGACATGATCGCCGGGCCCAGCGAGATCCTGGTGGTGTGCGACGGATCGACCGACCCCGACTGGATCGCGATGGACCTGTTCTCGCAGGCCGAGCACGACGAGATGGCGCAGTCGATCCTGCTCACGCCCGACGCGGCGTTCGCGGACCGGGTCGCCG
Source organism: Burkholderiaceae bacterium (assembly GCA_035443405.1). GTDB lineage: Bacteria > Pseudomonadota > Gammaproteobacteria > Burkholderiales > Burkholderiaceae_E > Zeimonas. The sequence continues at coordinate 2,874 of DAORSF010000156.1, forward strand.
CGTCGATCGCGAAGCTGCTGCCGGCGATGACGCGCCGCGACGTCATCGCGCGTTCGCTGGCCGACCGCGGCGCGCTCATCGTCGTCGGCAGCATGGACGAGGCCTGCGACATCGCCAACCGCATCGCGCCCGAGCACCTGGAGATCTCGACGCACGATGCGGCGCACTGGGCCGGCCGGATCCGCCACGCCGGCGCGATCTTCGTCGGTCCGTGGTCGTCGGAGTCGATCGGCGACTACTGCGCCGGCCCCAACCACGTGCTGCCGACGATGCGCACGGCGCGCTTCTCGTCGCCGCTCGGCGTCTACGACTTCCAGAAGCGCTCCAGCCTGATCGAGGTGTCGGCGGCCGGCGCGCGCACGCTCGGGCGCATCGCCTCGACGCTGGCGCGCGGCGAAGGGCTCGAGGCGCACGCGCTCAGCGCCGAGATGCGCATGCAGGGCGAGGCGGGCGACCGGTCGTGAGCGATCGGCTCGCGCCGGCCGTGCTGCTGCGGGACGAGATCCTCGCGATGACGGCCTACCAGGTTCCCGACGCCTCGGGACTGGTCAAGCTCGACGCGATGGAGAACCCGTACCCGCTGCCGGATCCGCTGCGCGCCGAACTGGGTCGGCGGCTGGCCGACGTGGCGATCAACCGCTACCCGCAGCCGGACTACCGCGAGCTCAGGCGCGCGATCCGCGAGCGCCTCGGCGTGCCGGCCGGCTTCGACGTGCTGCTCGGCAACGGCTCGGACGAGCTGATCACGCTGCTGACCGTCGCCACCGCCCGGCCGGGTGCGGTGACGCTGTCTCCGTGGCCGTCGTTCGTCATGTACGAGGTCTCGGCGCGGCTTGCCGGCAGCCGCTTCGTCGGCGTGCCGCTGGCCGCGGACTTCTCGCTCGACGTCCCGGCGATGCTGGCGGCGATCGCCGAGCATCGCCCGGCGATCGTCTGGCTGGCCTGGCCGAACAACCCGACCGGCAACTGCTTCGAAGCCCCGGCGGTCGAACGGGTGCTCGAAGCGGCGCCGGGGCTGGTGGTGATCGACGAGGCCTACCAGCCGTTCGCGATCGACAGCTGGATGCCGCGGTTGCCGCAGTATCCGAACCTGGCGGTGCTGCGGACGGTCTCCAAGCTCGGGCTTGCCGGCCTGCGGCTGGGCTACCTCGCTGCCGCCGCGCCGTGGCTCGACGAACTCGAGAAGTTGCGCCCGCCCTACAACGTCAACGTGCTGACCGAGGCCGCCGCGCGGTTCGCGCTCGAGCACCTCGAAGTCTTCGAGGGCCAGGCAGCCCGGCTCCGCGCCGCCCGCGAGAGCCTGGCCGAGGCCTTGCGCGCGCTGCTCGCGGACGTGGCGGGCAGCGCGGTGTTCCCGTCGCGGGCGAATTTCCTGCTGGTGCGGGTACCCGACGGGCCGGCGACGATGGCGCGGCTGCGCGCGCGCGGCGTCCTGGTCAAGGACGTCGGTAGAATGCACGCATCGCTGCGCAACTGCCTTCGGCTGACGGTCGGCACCGACGAAGAGAACCGGCTGCTGGTCGAGGCGCTGCGCGAGTCCCTCTGAACCGGCTTCGCGCCCGACGCGACGCCCGAAACCTGCCGGATCCCCATGCGCACCGCCGAAGTCACCCGCAACACCGCCGAGACCCGGATCCGGGTTCGCGTCGACCTGG
>DAORSF010000156.1:4628-5703 GCA_035443405.1 Burkholderiaceae bacterium
GCCGAAGTCACCCGCAACACCGCCGAGACCCGGATCCGGGTTCGCGTCGACCTGGACGGGACCGGCCAGCAGAAGCTGGCGACAGGCGTGCCGTTCCTCGACCACATGCTCGACCAGGTCGCGCGCCACGGTTTCGTCGACCTCGAGGTCGAAGCGCAGGGCGACCTGCATATCGACGCGCACCACACGGTCGAGGACATCGGCATCACGCTCGGGCAGGCCGTCGCGCGCGCGATCGGCGACAAGAAGGGGATCCGCCGCTATGGCCACGCCTACGTGCCGCTCGACGAGGCGCTCACCCGCGTCGTGATCGACTTTTCCGGTCGTCCGGGCCTGCACTGGAACGTTCCGTTCACGCGGGCGATGATCGGGAACTTCGACGTCGACCTGGCGAGCGAGTTCTTCCAGGGCTTCGTGAACCACGCCCAGGTCACGCTGCACGTCGACAACCTGCGTGGCGACAACGCGCACCACCAGTGCGAGACGGTGTTCAAGGCCTTCGCGCGTGCGCTGCGCGTGGCCGTCGAACTCGACCCGCGGGCCGCCGGCCGGATCCCGTCGACCAAGGAATCCCTCTGAGGGGATGGCCTTCGCCATGCTGATCGCGGTCGTCGATTACGGCATGGGCAACCTTCGCTCGGTGGCGAAGGCGCTCGAGCACGTCGCGCCGAAGGCACGGGTGGTGATCTCGGGCACGGCCGGTGCGGTCGACGCGGCAGACCGCGTGGTCTTTCCGGGGCAGGGCGCGATGCCGGATTGCATGCGCTACCTCGACGCGGCGGGCCTTCGCGATGCCGTGCTGCGCGCCGCGCGCACCAAGCCGCTGTTCGGCGTTTGCGTCGGCGAGCAGATGCTGTTCGAGCGCAGCGAGGAAGGCGACACCCCGGGGCTCGGCGTGCTCGCGGGGCGGGTGCTGCGTTTCCGCGGCGACGCGATGCGCGCGACCGACGGCGCGACGCTGAAGGTGCCGCACATGGGCTGGAACCGCGTCTGCCAGGCCCGGCCGCACCCGATCTGGTCGGGCGTGGCCGACGGGGCGTACTTCTACTTCGTCCACAGCTTCTACGCTGCGCCG
>DAORSF010000157.1:0-5700 GCA_035443405.1 Burkholderiaceae bacterium
GCGCCGCGCGCCCCGGCCCCACGCCCGCCCCCTCGCCGCGCCCCTCGCCGCGCCCCTCGCCGCGCCCGCGCGCCCCGCCGGGCCGGCTCCGCCGAAACCTCGATGGAGTGGCGTGCGTACAGCATGCGCCGAAGCGGGATGGGGGGCGCGGGGTGGGGCGGCGCCGGCCGATCGGTCGGGGTCAGGCGCGGTTGACGAGCACGATGCCGGCAGCGATCAGGGCGAGCGCGGCGACGATGGCGGGGCTGACCGGCTCGCCGAGCAGCAGTGCGCCGGCGAGCACGCCGAACAGCGGGGTGAGGAAGGTGAACGCGTGCAGCGTGGTCGCGCGATAGCGCGACACGAGCCAGAACCAGGCGGTGTAGCTGGCCCACGCGATGACGATGGTCTGGAACGCGAGCGCCGCCCAGACCAGCGCGGTGGGGGCGAACACGCCGGGTTCGCCGAACGCGTACGACAGCGCGACCATCAGCGGCGCCGAGACCGCCAGCTGGTAGAGCAGCGTCGCCTCCGGCGGCGAGCGGCGCAGCGCAGTGGTCTTGATCACGATCGTGGTCGCGCCCCACATGAATGCAGCGCCCAGGCACAGCAGGTCGCCGATCAGCGCGCGCGAATCGGGCAGCGTCACCCGGTCTCCGAACGCGAGCAGCAAGCCGGCGAATGCCGCCGTCAGTCCGATCAGCTTGTTGCGCGTGAGCCGATCGCCCGGCACGAAGAAGTGCGCGCCCAGCGCGACGAAGAACGGCGCCGAGTACAGCAGCAGGACTGCGCGCACCGCGGTGGTGTAGACCAGCCCGACGAACAGGAACACGAACTCGAGGCCGAACAGCACGCCGGCGACGATGCCCGGCGCCAGCGTCTGGCTGCGGTCGCCGAGCGGAATGCGCCGCCACGCGATCCACGCGGTGAGCAGCAGCGCAGCGCCGATCGAGCGCAGCGCCGCCTGCCAGATCGGCGAGATGCCGGCGTTGCCGACCTTGGTGGCCACCTGGCCGAGTCCCCAGATCATGCACAACAGCAGCTGGGTCGCGATCGCCTGGGGAGGGAGCGTGCGGGCATCGTTCATCGCTGCGTTTATACCCGGGTTCGGCCCAGTTGCGAGCCGGCCACGGTTCTGTAATAGTCGGCGCACGACAATAACGCGCCGCCCGGCCGGGCGGCCCGGCCGTCAGAAGCCGGCATCACTGGAGAGGAGAGTTCATGAAGACGCACAGGGAGGGCGGCGTTGCGGCTCGGGCGCGGCGCGCCGTCGGCGCCATGCTGGTGGCGGCCGGGTTCACGCTGTCTGCGCCGGCGATGGCGGCCACCGAGATCCAGTGGTGGCACGCGATGACCGGCGCGCTGAACGACAAGGTCAACGACTTCGCCAACCGCTTCAACCAGAGCCAGCCCGACTACAAGATCGTCCCGGTCTTCAAGGGTTCTTACCCCGAGACGATGACCGCGGCGATTGCCGCTTTCCGCGCCGGCAACGCGCCGCACATCGTCCAGGTGTTCGAGGTGGGCACCGCGACGATGATGGCGGCCAAGGGCGCGATCGTGCCGGTCGAGAAGCTGATGAAGGACGCCGGCGAGAAGTTCGACCGCAGCGCCTACGTGTCGGCGGTGGCGGGCTACTACACGAGCAACAAGGGCGAGATGCTGTCGTTCCCGTTCAACAGCTCGACCACGGTCTTCTACTACAACAAGGACGCGCTGGCCAAGGCCGGCGTCGACAAGGTTCCGGAGACCTGGCCGGAGTTCGCCGCGGCGGCGGCGAAGATCAAGGCTTCCGGCGTCTCTGCGTGTCCGTTCACGTCCAGTTGGGCGAGCTGGGTGCACATGGAGAGCTTCTCGACCTGGCACAACACGCTGTTCGCCACCGAGAACAACGGCTTCGGCGGGCCGAAGGCGCGGCTGGCGATCACCACGCCGCTGCACGAGCGCCACCTGAACAACCTGCTGAACTGGTCGAAGAACGGACTGTTCGTCTACCCGGGCCGCACGACCCAAGGCGACGCGAAGTTCTACAGCGGCGAATGTCCGCTGTTCACCGGCAGCGCGTCGGCGTACGCGAACATCAAGCGCAACGCCAAGTTCAACTTCGGCATCGCGAAGCTGCCGTACTACTCGGACGTGCCCGGCGCGCCGCAGAACACGATCATCGGCGGCGCCAGCCTGTGGGTGATGGGCGGCAAGAAGCCGGCCGAGTACAAGGGCATCGCGAAGTTCTTCAGCTTCCTGTCGGCGCCCGAGGTGCAGGCGGAATGGCACCAGAGCACCGGCTACCTGCCGGTCACGCTGGCGGCCTATGAGCTGACCCGCAAGTCCGGGTTCTACGAGAAGAATCCGGGCACCGAGGTCGCCGTGCAGCAGATGATCGTCAAGACGACCGACAAGTCGCGCGGCGTGCGCCTGGGCAACATGGTGCAGCTGCGTGACATCGTGCACGAGGAGATGGAGTCGATGCTCGGCGGCAAGCAGGACGCGAAGACCGCGCTGGCCAACATGAAGCGGCGCGGCGACGAGCAACTGGTGCGCTTCGAGCGCACGGCCCGGGAGTAGGGACTGGACAAGCGCGTCGTCTTCGGCGCGACCGGCTGGCTGCCGGTCGCGCTGCTCGCGCCGCAGCTGGCGATCGTTCTGGTCTTCTTCTACTGGCCCGCGTCGCAGGCGCTGTTCCAGTCGGTCTTCATCCAGGACCCGTTCGGCGGCAGCCTCGAGTTCGTCGGGCTGGAGAACTTCCAGACGCTCTTCTCCGACGAGCTGTACCTGAATTCCTTCAAGGTCACGGCGGTGTTCTCGGTCGCCGTGACCCTGATCGGGCTGACGCTGAGCCTCGCGCTCGCCTACTTCGCCGACCGCGCCATCCGCGGCGCGCTGGCGTTCCGCACGCTGCTGATCGTCCCGTACGCGGTCGCGCCGGCGATCGCCGGCGTGCTCTGGATGTTCCTGTTCAACCCGACGCTCGGCGTGGTGACGCACTGGCTCAGGGCGGTCGGCATCGAATGGGACCACGTGCTCGACGGCACGCAGGCGATGACCCTGATCGTGATCGCCGCAGTCTGGAAGCAGATCAGCTACAACTTCATCTTCTTCCTCGCCGGGCTGCAGTCGATCCCGAAGTCGCTGATCGAGGCGGCGGCGATCGACGGGGCCGGCGCCTGGCGAACCTTCCGCTCGGTGATCTTCCCGCTGCTGTCGCCGACGACCTTCTTTTTGCTGGTCGTCAACGTCGTCTACGCGTTCTTCGACACCTTCGCGATCGTCGACGCCGCCACCGCCGGCGGGCCGGGCAAGGACACCGAGATCCTCGTCTACAAGGTCTACAACGACGGCGTCAAGGCGCTCGACATCGGCGGTTCTGCGGCGCAGTCGGTGGTCCTGATGACGATCGTGCTGCTGCTCACGGTCGTGCAGTTCCGCTACGTCGAGAAGCGCGTCAGGTACTGAAGGCCGATGCCCGATCGCAGCCCGCTGAGCCTCTTCGTCACCTACGCGGTGCTGATCGTCGGCGTGGCGATCGTCGCCTTGCCGGTCTGGGTGACCTTCGTCGCATCCACGCAGACGCTCGACCAGGTGATGGCCGTGCCGATGTCGCTGGTCCCCGGCGACCAGCTCCTGAAGAACTACGCCGAGGTGCTGGTCGCCGGCGCCGGCAACAGCGGTGCGCCGGTCATGCGGATGATGGTCAACAGCCTGATCATGGCGCTGGCCATCGCGCTGGGCAAGATCGCGATCTCGCTGCTCTCGGCGTTCGCGCTGATCTACTTCCGGTTCCGGTTCCGGCAAGCGGCGTTCTGGCTGATCTTCGTGACGCTGATGCTGCCGGTCGAGGTGCGCATCATGCCGACCTACCAGGTCATGTCGGACCTCGGCCTGCTCGACACGTACGCCGGGCTCACGCTGCCGCTGATCGCGTCGGCGACGGCGACCTTCCTGTTCCGCCAGTTCTTCATGACCGTGCCCGACGAGCTCGCCGAGGCGGCCAAGATCGACGGCGCCGGTCCGATGCACTTCTTCTGGCACGTGCTGTTGCCGCTGTCCCGGACCAGCATTGCGGCGCTGTTCGTGATCCAGTTCGTCTACGGCTGGAACCAGTACCTGTGGCCGTTGCTGGTCACGACGCAGGAGTCGATGTACCCGGTGGTGATCGGCTTGAAGCGGATGATCTCGGGCGGCGACGCCGCGATCGAGTGGCACCTCGTGATGGCCACGGCGGTCCTGGCGATGCTGCCGCCGGTCGCGGTGGTCGTGCTGATGCAGAAGTGGTTCGTCAAGGGGCTCGTGGAGTCCGACAAGTGAACTGGCCGTATCCGCGCAAGGCCGCGCACCGCGGCGCAGGCAAGCTCGCCCCCGAGAACACGCTGGCGGCGATGCGCCTGGGCGCGTCGTTCGGCTACACGATGTTCGAGTTCGACGTGAAGCTGAGCGGCGACGGCGTGCTGGTGCTGATGCACGACGCGACCCTCGAGCGCACGACCGACGGCACTGGCCGCGTGGCGGGACGCTCGTTCGGCGAACTGGCGCGACTCGACGCGGGGAGCTGGCACTCTGCGGCCTATGCGGGCGAGTCGATCCCGACGCTGGGGCAGGTCGCGCGCTGGCTGCTGCGCAACGCGCACCGGGCCAACATCGAGATCAAGCCCTGTCCCGGACGCGAGGCCGAGACCGGCGCCGCGGCGGCGCTCGAGGCCCGGCAACTCTGGCGGGGCACTTCGGTGCCGCCGGTCCTGTCTTCGTTCTCGGTCGCTGCACTGGAGGCGGCGCGCCAGGCCGCGCCCGAATTGCCGCGCGCGCTGCTGTTCGGGGAACTGCCGCAGGACTGGCTGCAGCGCTGCCGGGCGCTGGGTTGCGTCGCGCTCGATGCCGAGCAGTCGACGCTGTCGCAGTCGGTGATCGCGGCGGCTCACGACGCCGGCCTGCGGGTCATTGCGTACACGGTCGACGACCCGGCACGGGCCGACGAACTGTCCGGCTGGGGCCTCGATACCCTCATTACCGACGCAGTCGACCTGATCGCGCCGTGATCGGGCGCTGCGCTCGCCCGGGCTTTCCCTGACGCCGATCGGCCCGCCCGAAGCGCTTGACCCCGGTCAAGGTGGGGGCTGGGGCCGCACGTACGATGGGCGGCATCGCATCCGGAGGCTCCTGAATGCCGTTGTCCGAAACCCAGCTCGACGAGTTGCTCGCGCAGATTCGTCAACGCCTGGTCGTGCTCGAAGAAGAGATTGCCCGCAAGCTCGGCCAGGCATCGGAGGAGTTCTCCGCGTTCGACCGCATCGGCGACAGCGGCGACCTGTCGTCGATCCTGAACGAAGGCGAAGTCGAGATGTCGGAGGCATTGCGCGACATCGACGAATGGCGCGGCCTGCGCGCGTCGCTGCGGCGGGTCGACGAAGGCACTTACGGCGTGTGCGTCGATTGCGGCGTCGAGATCCCGTTCGAACGGCTGCGCGCCAGCCCGATGGCGCCGCGCTGCGTCGACTGCCAGGTGCGTTCGGAGCGTCGCGAGCCTTCGCATCCCTCATCGATGTGAGGCGACCGGCGCGCGGCGGCGCCTGCTGGAGCCGGGCCGCCTAGCCGAAGCGGCCGTGCACGAACCAGCCGCGGCGCGCGTCGTCCGGCGCCAGGCGTTCCCGATAAATCCAGTACAGCGCGTGGGTTTCGTCTTCGGCGATGAAGTAGTCGCGCTGCACCAGCGCGGCGTCCCACCAGCCG
>DAORSF010000158.1:0-5678 GCA_035443405.1 Burkholderiaceae bacterium
CTTGGGGGGCACGATCTTGCCCACCCGGTTCATCGTGTAGACGTACTGGGCCATGACGAAGGTGACGGTCGGGTCCGCAGGCGAAAGTCGGGCCCGATTATGCCCGCAGTCCGGACTCGCCCCTTGCGGCGGGTCGACCGGGCCGGCCGGCTCGCGTCCCGGGCGGCGCTGCCCGGGTTCGCTTGATCGAGATCAAGACCCGCTGGTCGGGGTAGCCCCGACGGGGGTTGGCAGCCCCTTGCGAGCCGGCGCTTTATAATGGTAAAACGGTACCAGAATACCGGAGGGTCGGCATGGTCATGCACATCGTGGTCTGCGTCAAGCAGGTGCCCGATTCGAGCCAGATACGGGTCCACCCCGTCACGAACACGATCATGCGCCAGGGCGTCCCGGCAGTCGTCAATCCGTACGACCTGATCTCGCTCGAGGAGGCGCTGCGCGTCAAGGACCGATTCGGCGCGCGGGTCACGGTGCTCAGCATGGGCCCGAAGATGGCGGCCGACGCGCTGAAGAAGTGCATCTCGTTCGGTGCCGACGACGCGATCCTGATCACCGACCGCGTGTTCGCAGGCTCGGACACGCTGGCGACCTCCTACGCGCTGGCTTCGGCGATCCGCACGATCGGCGGCGGGAATCCGGTCGACATGGTGTTCTGCGGCAAGCAGACGATCGACGGCGACACCGCGCAGGTCGGCCCGGGCATCGCGCGGCGCCTCGGGCTGCAGCAACTGACCTACGTGTCTCGCATCGAGAGCCTCGACACGCAAGCGCGCGAGATCGTCGCGCACCGCCGCGCCGAGGGCGGCGTGCAGGTGCTGAAGACGAAATTGCCGTGCCTGGTCACGATGATGGAGGGCGCCAACTCGATCCGCTTCGCCGACATGGACGCGATGTTCCGCGCGGCGCGCTACGACGTGATCGAGTGGGACCACAAGGCCGCCGGCATCCCCGAGGTCGCGCGCTGCGGGCTCAAGGGCTCGCCGACGGTGGTCAAGAAGGTGTTCGCGCCGCCGCCGCGCGCGAAGAAGGCCGAGATCGTCGACGTCGCCGGCCGTCCGCCGCGCGAGGCGGTCGACGCGCTGCTCGGCAAGCTGTTCGCCGCGCACCCGGCGCTGGAAGAGGAGATCGCGCGATGAGCAGCGACGAGCAGTCCGCGACGCCATCGGCGGCCGCGCCGCGGCGCGGCGACGGCGCCGACCTCGGCAGCTGGCGCGGCGTGTGGGTCTACGTCGAGCTCGAGCGCGGCCGCGTTCACCCGGTCTCGTGGGAGTTGCTCGGCGAAGGGCGCAAGCTCGCCGACCACCTCGGCGTGCCGCTGTCGGGCGTGGTGCTGGGCCCCGGCGACGCGCCGACCGGGCATGCCTGCGCGGAGGCCTTCCGCCACGGCGCCGACACGGTCCACGTCGTGCGCGACCCGGTGCTCGCGAACTACCGCACCGATCCGTACACGAAGGCGCTCACCGAGTTGGTCGAGCGCAACAAGCCCGAGATCCTGCTGCTGGGCGCCACCACCCTCGGACGCGACCTCGCGGGTGCTGTCGCCACGACGCTCGGCACCGGGCTGACCGCCGACTGCACCGAACTGCGCATCGACGACGAGACGCGCAGCCTGGCGGCGACCCGGCCGACCTTCGGCGGCACGCTGCTGTGCACGATCCACACGCTCGAGTACCGGCCGCAGATGGCGACCGTGCGCCCGCGCGTCATGGCGATGCCCAGGCGCGACCCGCAGCGCTCCGGGACGATCGTGGAGGAGCGCGTGGCGCTCGCCGAGGACGACGTCGTGACCAAGATCCTGTCCTACATTCCGGACGCCGACGCCGACAAGGCGCAGCTGGCCTACGCAGAGGTCGTCGTGGCCGGCGGCCGCGGCCTCGGCAAGCCCGAGAACTTCCGGCTGGTGCGGGAACTGGCCGACGTGCTCGGCGGCGACTATGGCGGATCGCGGCCGGTGGCGCAGGCCGGCTGGGTGAGCGCGGACCGCCAGATCGGCCAGACCGGCAAGACGATCCGGCCCAAGCTCTACATCGCCGCGGGGATCTCCGGCGCGATCCAGCACCGCGTCGGCGTCGAGGGGGCCGACGTGATCATCGCGATCAACTCCGACCCGAAGGCGCCGATCATGGACTTCGCCACCTATGCGGTGGTCGGCGACGCACTGCAGATCCTGCCGGCGCTGACCGAGGCGCTGCGCGAACGCATCGGCCGGCGCGTCGCGGCCTGACGACATCCACCAGGAGCGATCCATGGCCGAGAAGTTCGATGTGATCGTCGTCGGCGCGGGGCCGTCGGGCAACACCGCCGCCTATCTGATGGCGAAGGCCGGCATGAAGGTGCTGCAGCTCGAGCGCGGCGAGTACCCCGGCTCGAAGAACGTGCAGGGCGCGATCATGTACGCCGACGCGCTCGAGGCGGTGATCCCGAACTGTCGGCGCCAGGCGCCTTTCGAGCGCGCCGTGCTCGAGCAGCGCATGTGGCTGATGGACGAGCGCTCGCACGTCGGTACGCACTTCCGCGGCACGGTCGACGCGGACGAGCAGCCGACCCGCTACACGGTGATTCGCGCCAACATGGACAAGTGGCTGTCGGGCAAGGCGCAGGATGCCGGCGCGCTGCTGATCTGCGAGACCACCGTCGTCGACCTGCTGAAGCAGGGCGACCGCGTCGTCGGCGTGCGCACCGATCGTGCCAACGGCGACATCTTCGCGGACGTGGTCGTGCTGGCCGACGGGGTCAACTCGCTGGTCGCGACGAAGGCCCGGCTGCGCCCGCCGGTCAAGGCGCAGGACGTCGCTCTGGCGGTCAAGGAGATGCACTTCCTGCCCAGGCAGACGATCGAGGAACGCTTCAACGTCTCCGGCAACGACGGCGTCGTGATCGAGATGTTCGGCAAGATCACGAAGGGCATGGTCGGCACCGGCTTCCTGTACACGAACAAGGAATCGGTCTCGCTCGGCATCGGCTGCATGGTCGAGGACTTCAAGGCCGCCGGCATCAGCCCGTACCAGCTGCTGGAGGAGCTGAAGAGCCACCCGTCGATCCGCCCGCTGATCGCAGGCTCGGAAGTCAAGGAATACTCGGCGCACCTGATCCCCGAGGGCGGATACAACGCCATCCCCACGGTCCACGGCGACGGCTGGGTCATCTGCGGCGACTCGGGCGGCTTCGTCAACGCGGTGCACCGCGAAGGCTCGAACCTCGCGATGACGACCGGGCGGCTGGCCGCGGAGGCGATCGTGCAGCTGCGCGACGAGGGCAGGGACTGCACCGCAGCCAACCTGAAACGCTATCGCAAGACGCTCGAAGAGAGCTTCGTGATGAAGGACCTGAAGAAGTACCGCGACGTGCCCGAGATCCTGCACGGCAACCGGCAGTTCCTGACCACCTATCCCGAGATGCTGACGCGCGCGGCGCACACGATGCTGAAGGTCGACGGCGTCGACAAGCTGACCAAGGAACGAGAGATCAAGCGCGACTTCGTGGCCAGGCGCTCGCGCCTGGGCCTGTTCGGCGACGCGATCAAGCTGATGAGGGCACTGCGATGACCACGATCAAGGTCGAAGAGAAGCTGTTCGAGAACCGCTATCGCGTCGACGAGGGCCGCGCCCACATTGCGATCCGGGCGCCGGAGATCTGCCGCGACCGCTGCGAGACGCCGTCGTGCACCTGGTGCTGCCCGGCGGGCTGCTACACGAAGGGCGACGATGGCAGCGTGATCCTGTCGACCGACGGCTGCCTCGAATGCGGCACCTGCCGGCTGCTGTGCAGCGAGCACGACAACGTCGACTGGTCGTATCCGCGCGGCGGCTACGGCGTGCTGTACAAGTTCGGCTGAGGCCGCGCGTCAGGCGCCGAGCGCCTGCGCCACGTCGACGTAGCCGAGCCCGAGCGCCTGCGCCACGGCCGGGTGCGTGATCCGGCCGGCGAGCACGTTCAGGCCGGCGCGCAGCGCCGCGTCCGACCGAAGCGCATCGAGTCCGCGATCGGCCAGCGCGAGGCCATACGGCAGCGTCGCCAGGTTCAACGCATGGCTCGACGTGCGCGGGACCGCGCCCGGCATGTTCGCGACGCAGTAGTGGACGATGCCGTCGACCTCGTAGGTCGGCTCGGCGTGCGTGGTCGGCCGCGAGGTCTCGCAGCAGCCGCCCTGGTCGATCGAGACGTCGATGATGACGGCGCGCGGCTTCATCGTGCCCAGCATCGCGCGGGTGACCAGTTTCGGCGTGCTGGCCCCGGCGACCAGCACTGCGCCGACGACCACGTCGGCGCTCGCGATCTCCTCCTCGATCGCGGCGTGCGTCGAGGGCCGCGTGCGAATCCGTCCCGGCAGCTGGGCTTCGAGCGTGCGCAGCCTGGCCAGCGAGCGGTTGACCACGCTGACCTCGGCGCCCGCCCCCGCAGCCATCCGTGTCGCCTGCACGCCGGCGACGCCGGCGCCCAGCACCAGCACCCGGGCAGGCGCGACGCCGGTGACGCCGCCGAGCAGCAGTCCCGGGCCGCCGGCGTTGCGCATCAGCAGCCATCCTGCGATCGTGATCGCCAGCCGGCCCGCGACTTCGCTCATCGGCGCGAGCAACGGCAGCGAGCCGTCGGGCTCCACCACGGTCTCGTAGGCGATCGCGGCGCAGCCGGCTTCGAGCAGGCCCTTCGCCTGCTTCGGGTCGGGCGCCAGGTGCAGGTAGGTGAACAGCACGTGTCGCGGCCGCAGCATGGCGATCTCGGCCGGCTGCGGCTCCTTCACCTTGACGATCAGTTCGGCGGCGTCGAACACCGCCCGCGCGTCGGCCAGGATCGTGGCGCCGGCGTTGCGGTAGGCGTCGTCGCCGGCGCCGATGCCGGCGCCGGCCTGGCTCTCGACCAAGACCTCGTGCCCGCGCGCGGTGTACTCGCGCACCGACTCGGGCGTCAGCCCGACCCGGTATTCGTGGGTCTTGATCTCCTTTGGAACACCCACCTTCATCGCGCACTCCCGCGTGACGAACCGGGCGCCCGCACCGGGCGCCCGTATCCGGTGACGATCGTAGGCCAGTCGGGCGGCTGCGCAAAGCGGCCGCCGCGCGAAGGCCCCGGGCGCTCGACGTGCGCCGGCGGCACGTAGAATCGGGCGATGACCCGACGCGAATCACCCGCCGAAGCCCCGTATGCGCGGCTCACGCCCGATCGCATGCTCGACGCGCTCGAATCGGTCGCCCTGCGCGGCGACGGCCGCTTCATCGCGCTGAACAGTTACGAGAACCGCGTCTACCAGGTGAGCCTCGAGGACGGGCGCACGGTCGTGGCCAAGTTCTACCGGCCGCGCCGCTGGAGCGATGCGCAGGTCCTCGAGGAGCACGCCTTCGTCGCCGATCTCGCCGGACGCGAGATCCCGGTTGTCGCGCCGTTGCCTCTCGACGATGCGGGTGCGACGCTCGCGAGCTTCGACGGATACCGATTCGCGGTCTATCCGCGCCGCGGCGGTCGCGCGCCCGAGCTCGACGACCCCGACACGCTCGAGCGCCTCGGCCGATTCATCGGACGCATCCATGCGGTCGGCGCGGTGGCGCGCTTCGTCGAGCGGCCGGCGCTGGACATCGACAGCTTCGCGATCGAACCTCGCGACTGGCTGCTCGCGCACGACTTCGTGCCGGCCGACCTGCTGCCGGCGTGGACCGGCATCGTCGCGCAGGCGATCGACGCGG
>DAORSF010000159.1:0-5640 GCA_035443405.1 Burkholderiaceae bacterium
GCAACCTTCGCGGGCGCCTGGTGCACGAGCTGCGAACGCCGATCATGGTCGTGCGTTCGTCGCTCGAGAACCTGGCTGCCGAGGCCGACGCGCAGCGCCGCGAGTCCTACCTCGCGCGCGCCCGCGACGGCGCGCAGCGCCTGGAACGGATCGTTGCCAGCATGGGGGAGGCGTCCAGCCTCGAGGCGATGCTGGCGCAAAGCCGGCTCGAGTCGGTCGACCTGGTCGCGCTGCTCGCGGCGTGCGCCGACGGCTATCGCAGCGCCTTCGCTTCGCGCGAGTTCAGGGTCGAGTGCGCGGTCGGCGCGGCGCCGTGCCCGGTGGTGCCCGAGGCGATCGTGCAGGCGCTCGACAAGCTCGTCTCCAACGCGGTGGACTTCGCGGCCCCCGGGTCGGCGATCGTGTTGACGCTGTGCCGAAGCGACGATGCGGATGCGGCGGGCACCGACCAGTGGGCGTTCACGGTGCGCAACGAGGGTCCGCACCTGCCGAGCGCGATGCGCGACAACCTGTTCGACTCGATGGTGTCGATCCGCGACCACCGCGCCGGCGGCGAGGCTCATCTCGGCCTCGGCCTGTACCTGGTGCGGCTGGTCTCGGAGTTCCACGGCGGCCGCGCGTTCGCCCGCGACGTCGCCGACGGCGTCGAGGTCGGCTTCACGGTCGCGTCGCCGCCACGCCCGGCCTGACCGCCAGGCGCTCTTCGCCGGCCCTTCGTCGGACGCCCGTTCGCAAGGTTGCCCGCGCCCCGTGTACTGGGCGTCGGACACGATCGCGAACTCACGACGAACGGCGCCGCAACGTGGTTTACGCACCTGTCGAACCCGCAACGAGGATGACTCCCGAGGCGCGCATGCGCGAGGAGCGCTCGCTGCGCCAGATGCTGCTCAAGTACGAGGCGATCCTCGAGAACGCCTCGATCGGCATCGGCTTCACGCGCGACCAGCGCTTCGAGCACGTCAACCCGCGCCTCGAGGAGATGGCCGGCTGGCCGCGCGGAACCTTGTCCGGCCAGCCCGGTCACGTCGTCTGGCGGTCGCGCCAGGAGTACGCGGCGATCGGAGCTTTCGTCGGTCCGCTGCTGGCGCGCGGCCAGTCCGTCGACTTCGAGCACGAGATCCTGCGTCGCGACGGCAGCAGCTTCCTGGCGCGGATCCGCGCGAAGTCGATCGACCCGGCGCACCCGACCAAGGGCGGGACCATCTGGATCGTCGAAGACATCACCGAGCACCGGCGTTCGGTCGAGGCGCTGCGCCGCGCCCACGACGAACTCGAGGTGCGCGTGCGCGAGCGCACCGAAGCGCTCGCCGAGGCCAACGCGAAGCTGCGCGACGAGATCGCCGAACGCGAGACTGCCGAGCGCCGGATCCGCCACCTGGCACATCACGACGTCCTGACCGGGCTGCCCAACCGGCGGCTGCTGCACAAGCGGCTCGAGCAGGTGCTGGCGTCGGCACGCGACTCGAGCGGCAACGCGGCGGTGATCTTCATCGACCTCGACCGCTTCAAGACGATCAACGACTCCCTCGGGCACGCGGTCGGCGATGCATTGCTGAAGTCGGTCGCGCTGCGCCTGACCGAGGTCCTGCGCCCCGGCGACACGGTGTCGCGCGTCGGCGGCGACGAGTTCGTGCTGGTGCTGGGCAACGCCGCCGGCGCCGACGACGCGGCAGCGGTCTCGGACCGGCTGCTCGAGGTGCTGTCGAGCCCCTACGAGATCACCGGATACTCGCTGCGCGTGACGCCGTCGATCGGCATCAGCGTCTATCCGCGCGACGGCGAGGACGCCCAGACGCTGATCAGCCGCTCCGACGCGGCGATGTACCACGCGAAGGCCGAGGGCCGCCACTGCTTCCGGTTCTTCACCGAACAGGTGCAGCGCGCGTCCACGCAGCGGCTGCAACTCGAAAACGAGTTGCACGGCGCGATCGCTCGCGGCGAACTGCTGCTGCACTACCAGCCGCGCTTCGACCTGGCCAGTGGCGCGTTGTGCGCGGTCGAGGCGCTGGTGCGATGGCGTCATCCGCAACGCGGGATGATCAGCCCTGCCGAGTTCATTCCGCTGGCCGAGGAGACGGGGCTGATCCATCCGATCGGCGAATGGGTGCTCGCCGAAGCCTGCCGCCAGCGGCGACTCTGGCGCGATCGCGGTTTCGCGGCGGGGTCGATGGCGGTCAACCTGTCGGCGCAGCAGTTCCGCGTCCGCAACCTGCCCGAGTCGGTGAAGAGGGCCGTCGACGACGCCGGCATCGATCCCGCGACGCTCGAAATCGAGATCACCGAGTCCACGCTGATGCACGACAGCGGACAGACGCTGGAGGCGCTGCAGGCGCTGGCCGCGCTCGGCATCCGCATTTCGATCGACGACTTCGGCACCGGCTACTCGAGCCTCGCCTACCTGAGGCGCTTCCCGGTGCACCTGCTCAAGATCGACCGTTCGTTCGTGCGCGACATTCCGGCGAGCGCCGACGACGCGACGATCGTGCGCGCGATCGCCGGGCTGGCGCGCAGCCTCGGGCTGCGCGTCGTCGCCGAGGGCGTCGAGAACGAGGAACAGATGCGCTTCCTGCAAGGCGTCGGATGCGACGAGGGGCAGGGCTTCCTGTTCGCCCCGCCGATGCCCGCCGACGAGCTCGAACGGCGCGTCGCGCACCGGAGCGCACCAGGCGGCGAAGGCCGCGGCACGCTGCGGCTTCCCCGGCGGGAAAAGGCCGGCGCGCCGCGCTGACACGCGGCCTCAGGCCGCGTCGGCCCGCTGCTTGCGCGGCGCCTCGTCGGCGCGTCCCGGATCCGCCTTTCGGAAAGACAGCACCGTCGGGCCGGACGGCAGCCGGGTGCGGCCGCGGTCGTCGGTCCGTTGCGCGGGCCTCCGGGCGTCTTCTTCGGTGCCGGGCACTCGCGCGGCGATCGACCACGCGTGCGCCGTGGTCGTCAGCAGCGCCCGGACGACGGGTGCGAGGCTTCGCATCGTCGAGCTCGGTTCAGCCGAGCCGCACCGGCACGAAGATGCGCAATTCGCCCCGCTGGACCAGCAACGCGAGCTGGCGCGCGTCGCCGTTGACGAGCTTGCGCAACTGCTCGACGCTGGCGACCGACTTTCCGTTCACCGACAGGATCACGTCGCCCGGCTCGATGCCGGCACGCTGCGCGGCGCCGGATACGTCTTCGACGACCAGCCCGCTGTCGAGCCGCGTCGCCTGGCGCTCCTCGGGCGCGAGCGGCCGAACGGCAACGCCGAGTCGGCTCTCGCTGCGCTCGGGCGCCTGCTGCACGGCGGTTTCGGTCGCCGTCGGCAGTTCCGCGAGCACGGCGGTCATCTGCTGTCGCTGGCCCTGGCGCACCACCTCGAGACTGACGCGATCGCCGGGCCTGGACTCTCCGACCATCGCCGCGAGATCGCCGGAGCGCTCGATGCGTTCGCCGTTCAGCGACAGCACGACGTCGCCGGGACGCAGCCCGGCCTTCTCGGCGGCGCTGCCAGGCGCGACGCTCGAGATCAGCGCGCCGCTGGGGCTGTCGAGCTTGAACGATTCCGCCAGCCCCTGGTTCAGTTCCTGGACGGTCACGCCCAGGCGCGCGTGCCGCACGCTGCCGGTGGCGAGGATCTGGTCCTTGACGCGCACCGCGACGTCGATCGGAATCGCGAACGACAGGCCCTGGTAGCCGCCGGTGCGCGAGTAGATCTGCGAGTTGATCCCGACCACGCGGCCGCGGGCGTCGAACAGAGGACCGCCCGAGTTGCCCGGGTTCACCGCGACATCGGTCTGGATGAAGGGAACGTACGTGTCACCGGGCAGCGATCGTCCCTTGGCGCTGACGATGCCCGAGGTCGCGCTCTGCTCGAAGCCGAACGGCGAGCCGATCGCGAGCACGTAGTCGCCGACCGCGAGCTGCGACGGCTCGCCGAGCTGCACGGCAGGCAGGTTGTCGGCCTGGATGCGCAGCACGGCCACGTCGGTCGCCGGATCGACGCCGAGGACGCTGGCCTCGAACTCGCGGCGGTCGGCGAGCTTGACGGTGACGTTGCGAGCGTCGCGCACGACGTGCGCATTGGTCAGGATCAGGCCGTCGGCGCTGATGATGAATCCCGATCCCTGGCCGTGCACCGGCGCGTCGCCGCGCGGCATCGGCGGAACCGGCAGCCCTCGGTAGAAGCGGAAGAACGGGTCGTTCTCGAGCTCGGGCGAGCGCTGGCGCGCGACCGGCACCGTGCCTTCGACGGTGACGCCGACGACGGCAGGTCCGAAGCGCTCGAAAATCGCCCGGTAGTCGGGCGCACTGGTCGGCGCGACCAGCACCGCGTCAGCGGCCCTTGAGCCGGAGGGCGGGATGGCCGGGGACGCCGTACTCGTGGTGGAAGTCCTGGCGAACCATTGGGCCGGATTCAGGCTCCAGCCGTACGCGGTGCCGGCGCTGACGAGACTGGCGAGGGCCAGCGCGGCGATCAGCGAGTTGCGTTTCATGCGTGCCTTGTGTTCCGTGCGGGCGTTCGAGCCGATCGCCGCACGATAAGGACGCTGCCTTAGACGATCCTTAAGCGGCGGCTGGCGCTTCGCGGGGGACGCGAACCGTGACCCTGAGGCCGCCGAGCGCGGACTGGCCGAGATCGATGTGCCCGGCGTGGCGGTCGACGACCGCCTTGGCGATCGCCAGTCCCAGCCCGCTGCCGGCATCGTCACCGGCGCTGCGGCCGTAGAAGCGGTCGAAGACGCGCTCGCGCTCCTCGACTGGAATTCCCGGTCCATCGTCGTCCACGCTCAGGCAGATCTCGTCGTCGCGGCTGGTCACCGCGACCTCGATCCGGCTGCCGGTCGGGGTGTGCCGCAGCGCGTTGTCGACCAGGTTGCGCACCAGGCTGTGCAGCGCGTTGGCGTCGCCCTGCAGCTCGGCAGGTCGCTGCGCATCGAGCAGGACTTGCGAACCGCGCGCCTGCGCCAGCGGCATCATCCCGGCGATCGCCTCGTCGGCGATGCTCGCGAGGTCGACCATGGCTCCGGCGGCGGCGCGCGCGTGGGGCTCGCTGCGCGCCAGCGTCAGCAACTGGTCGACCAGGTGCGCCGAACGGTCGATGCCCGCGTGGAGGTCGCGCAGCGCCTCGCCGCGCGAGGCGTCGTCGCGCGCGCGCCCGACCAGGCCCGCCTGCAGCTTCAACGCGGCGATCGGCGTGCGCAGCTCGTGCGCGGCGTCGGCGACGAACGCGCGCTGGGTCGCAAATGCGCGACGCAGGCGCTCGAGCAGTCCGTTGAGCGAGCGCACCATCGGTTCGACCTCGGTCGGCAGCTGCTCTTCGGACACCGGGTCGAGCCGCTGCGCGTCGCGCCTGCGCAGCTCGGTGGCGATCCGTTCGACCGGTCGCAGCGACTGTCCGACGAGCCACCAGATCGCCAGCGCGACCAGTGGCGCGAAGATCAGCAGCGGCGTCAGGCTGCGCAGCGCGGCCGCCGCCGCGATGCGCTCGCGTACTTCGAAAGGCTGTCCGACCTGGATCACGCGGCCGCTGGCCAGCGTGCTGTAGACGCGCCAGCGCTCGTTCTCCGTCACCACGTCCGCGAAACCCAGCGTTGCCCGCTCGGGCAACCGGGCGCGTGAACGCGTGTGCGACAGGTAGATCTTCGATCCGTCGGCGCTCCAGATCTGCAC
>DAORSF010000160.1:0-5631 GCA_035443405.1 Burkholderiaceae bacterium
GGCTCGTCGAACACGACGTGGATCGGCGACAGCGCGTCGTCGCAGGCCAGGATTGCCGCGCGCTCGACGACGTTGCGCAGCTCGCGCACGTTGCCCGGGTAGTCGTAGGCGAGCAACGCCTCGATCATCTCCGGGCTGAGCGGCAGGTGCCGGTCGGCGTCTTCCATGCGCGACAGGAAGTGCTCGGCCAGGCGAGGGATGTCGTCCTTGCGCTCGCGCAATGGCGGCACCGTGATCGGGAACGCCGACAGCCGGTAGTAAAGGTCTTGCCGGAAGAGTCCGTCGGCCGCCATCTGGCGCATGTCGCGGTTGGTGGCCGCGATGATGCGCACGTCGATCCTGACGTAGCCGGTGCCGCCGATGCGCCGGATCGTGCCGGTCTCGAGCGCGCGCAGCAGCCTGGCCTGTAGCGGAAGCGGCAGCTCGCCGATCTCGTCGATGAACAGCGTTCCGCCGTGGGCTGCCTCGAACAGCCCTTTCGTGCGCTGCGAGGCGCCGGTGAACGAGCCCTTCTCGTGGCCGAACAGTTCGCTCTCGATCAGGTTCTCGCCGAGCGAGGCGCAGTCGATCACCACGAACGGTCCGTGCGCGCGGCTGGAGTAGTGGTGCAGGTAGCGCGCGACCTGTTCCTTGCCGACGCCGCTCTCGCCGAGCAGCAGCACCGTGGTCTGTGTCGGTGCGACCCGCTGCAGCAGGCTGGTCATGCGCAGCAGCGGCGGCGAGCGGCCCACCAGCCTCGCGTTGTCGGCGTCCTGCGGCGGCGCCACGCGGAAGATGGTTTCGCCGACGAAGCGCACGTCGCCGTCGTCGTCGAACAGTGGACTGGCGTGCAACTGCACCGCCTCTTCGACGCCGTCCCGGTCGAAGTGCACGTGCATCACCTGCGTCGGCCGTTTGTGCCGGAAGACCTCCTCGTGCGGGCAATGCTCGCCGTTGCGGCTGCACGGCACCGGCGAGTGGTGCGACACCTCGTGGCAGCGCCGGCCGATCACGCCGCCGGGCCCGACGCCGTAGCGCTCGCGGTAGGCGCGGTTCGCCGCGACGATGCGGAAGTCGCGGTCGATCACCACGAAGGGATCGACCATGATGTCGATGATCTGCTCGCAGCTGGGCTTCGAGTCGTCTGCCACGCGCACCTCCGGGACCGCCATCCGACATGACGTGTCATGACATTCTACATTTTTGTCATGACGCGTCGGTGTCCGGCGATTCCCGGCAGGCGCGGTGCCGCGGGGCTACGGTTTCGACTCGTCCTGCAGCTTGGTGATGCCCAGCGCCTTGAGCACGTACTTCTCGTAGATCGGGTCGGACGACCCCTTCTTCATCTTGCGCAGGAAGTACTTCTCGAACGCCACCTTGCCGAGGTGCACCCACTTGCCCTTCTTCATCCACGCGACGTTGCGCGGCGGGATCTGCGGGATCGCGACGAATGCGACCCCCGTGTCGCCCATGTCGGCCAGGCAGATCGCGTTCCAGGTGCCCTTCTCGGAGACCGCCTTGCCGGCGAGATCGTCGCGGATGTTGTGCGCGACCGCCGTGACCATCGACTCGATCATGTAGCCGGTCTTCGGCGTGCCGGTCGGCACCGGCGTGGCCTCGACCGGCGGGATCGCGATGCACACGCCCACCGAGTAGATGTTCTTCCAGGCCGGATTGCGCTGGAACTCGTCGACCTTGACGAAGCCGCGCGGATTGACCAGCTTGTCACCGACCTTGGCCACCGCGTCCACGCCCTTGAACGCGGGGATCATCATCGAGTACCTGAACGGCAGCTCGTGCTCCTTGACGACCTCGCCCTTGTCGTTGTGCTCGGCCACGAACATCTTGCCAGGCTCGACGCGAACCACCTTGGCGTTGCAGATCCACTTGATGTGGTGCTGTCGCAGCTCGGACTCGAGCATCGTCTTGGAGTCGCCGACGCCGCCCAGGCCGAGGTGTCCGATGTAGGGCTCGGAGGTCACGTAGGTCATCGGGACCTTGCTGCGCAGGCGGCGCTTGCGCAGGTCGGCGTCCATGATGAACGCGAACTCGTACGCGGGACCGAAGCACGACGCGCCCTGCGTCGCGCCGACCACGATCGGGCCGGGGTCGGCGACGAACTTCTGCCAGCTCGCGTAGGCCTTCTCGGCGTGGTCGATCGTGCAGATCGACTCGGTGTTGGCGTGCGGACCGAAGCCCTCGATCTCGTCGAACGCCAGCTTGGGGCCGGTGGCGATGACCAGATAGTCGTACGACAGTTGCTGTCCGTCGGCGAGCACGACCTTCTTGTCGTCGGGCAGGATCTCGGCGACCGCCTGCGCGACGAAGTCGATTTCGCGCTTCTTCAGGTAGGGCGCTATCGGGAAGCCGGTGTCGCTGCGCGTGCGCCAGCCGACCGCCACCCACGGGTTCGACGGTACGAAGCTGAAGTGCTCGGACGGGTTGACGACCGTGATGCGGTGCCCCGTGCCGAGGGTGTCGCGGATCTCGTAAGCGGCGGGCATGCCGCCGGTGCTCGCGCCGACGATGACGATGTGGGCCATGTTCTGTGTTCTCCTCTCGAAGGGTGGGATTCGCGCGCGGTGGCGCCAGGCACAGTCAAGCACGTTCCGTGCCAACGCTTGACCGAGATCATTCCCGGCCCGGGCCCGACATCCTGCGAATGTCGTGTGGATTCACGCAGCCCGATGCGGGCTGCACGGCGAATCCCGGGAGGCATGGATGTCCGATGCACGTGAGCGCCTGCGCCACCGGTTGCGCGGAATCGAGATGCGACGAGGATCGGCAGGTCGACCTGAAAACGCTGCACACGCGCTGCGGCGCCTCCGGGCAGCTCGGTTTCGCGA
This sequence comes from Burkholderiaceae bacterium, assembly GCA_035443405.1. Taxonomy (GTDB): domain Bacteria; phylum Pseudomonadota; class Gammaproteobacteria; order Burkholderiales; family Burkholderiaceae_E; genus Zeimonas. The sequence continues at coordinate 2,826 of DAORSF010000160.1, forward strand.
CGGCCGACCGCATGCGCGAGGTGCTTGCCATCGAGCCGGGTTCGCTGACGCCGCTGGCGCTCATCGCGGACGCCGCCGGGATGGTGACGCTGGTGATCGATGCGGGGTTGATGGACGCCGACCAGCTGAACTTCCACCCTCTGGTCAACACCGAGAGCACGGGGCTCTCGCCGCGGGAACTGCTGGCCTTCGTCGCGTCGTGCGGGCGCGAGCCGATCATCGTCGATCTCGCGCCCGCGCCGGGCTGAGCGGCTCTGAAAATCCAATGAAAGTAATTTAAAACAGATAGTTATTAGAAAATCTTAATGTTTTAAATGAAGATATCAGGACGCTTCCCGCCACCCGTTCCCGGGTTCACGCGCGCGCTTCGAAGACCAGATTGAAGGGTGTTTGCGTGGCGCGGCGGAACCGACCGAACCCGGCTTCCTCGGCGACCCGACGCAACCGGCGCTCGCCGGCCTGCGCGCCGAGTCCGAGCCCGACGTCCTGCGAAAGCGAGCAGGGCGTGCAGACCATTGTCGAGGCGGCGTAGTAGACCCGCCCGACGGGGTTCAGGTTGTCGGCGACCGTGTCGCCGGCGAACGGCTCGACGATCATCCAGGCGCCCTCGGGCGCCAGCGTCTCGCGCACGTGCCGGCCGGCGCCGACCGGGTCGCCCATGTCGTGCAGGCAGTCGAAGAACGCCACCATGTCGTAGCCGTCGCCCGGATAGTCCCTGGCGCCGGCGGTCCGGAACGTCACCCGGTCGGCGACGCCGGCCTCCGCCGCCTTGCGGCTGGCCGTCTCGATCGACTTCGGGTGGTAGTCGAAGCCGACGAACTCGGACTGCGGATACGCCTTGGCCATCACGATCGTCGATGCGCCGTAGCCGCAGCCGACGTCGGCCACGCGCGCACCCTTGCGCAACTTCGCGTCGGCGCCGTCGAGTGCCGGGATCCATTCGGGGACGAGGTGCGCGTTGTAGCCCGGCCGGAAGAATCGCTCGGTGCCCGAGAACAGCATCGGATGGTGTTCGTGCCAGCCTAGTCCGGTTCCGGTGGTGAACGCGCGCTGGATCTTGTCGAGGTCGTGGAAGAACGAGCCCAGCACCTCGAAACCGCCCGCCATGTAGGCAGGGCTGTCCTCGTCGACGAGGATCGCCGCGGCCTCGTCGGACAGCCGGTAGCGGTCGGTCTTCGCGTCGTAGTCGACGTAGCCGCTGGCGGCCATCGCGTTCAGCCACTCCTGCGCGTAGCGCAGGCGGATGCCTGTCGCTTCGGACACCGTGTCGGCGTCCATCGGACCGGCGCCGGCCATCTTCCTGAAGATGCCCAGGCGGTCGCCCAGCAGCACCAGCGGCGCGCTGGCGATCGCGCCGAACTCGTCGACGATCCTGCCCACCAGCGCGTTCAGTTTCGCTTCGTCCAGTGCCATGTCCGTCTCCTCGGTTCGACCGGTCATCTCGACATTCCCGCTGCGCTGCGTCTGGCGCCGTCCGCGCGGAACCCGGATAATCTCCGCTTCTCCGCTGGGTCGGTAAATACGCATCCTTGCGTAGGCACGGTCCTCGAGGCTGCATCGTGAGTGCGCCCCGCCATGGCGATCTGGTTCGAGCCTTCCGGTTGCTCGGAACGCTGGGGGAGGGTGCGCAGTCCGCGCAGCAGCAACTGCTTGGCCTGCTCGCCGTGGTGGCGAGGATCGTCCCGTCGGACTTCACGACGCTGAGCGTCTGCGACCTCGACGCGGGCCGTCGCTTCGCATCGGCCGTGCCGGTCGAGCCGCCGGGTGGCGTCGACCTGTCGAGCTTCGATCGCTTCCTCGCGACGCATCCGCTGGTCCGCTACCACCTCCAGCACCTGCACGCGCGCGCGCGGCGCCTGTCGGACTGCATCGGCGACGCCGAGTTCCGGCGAAGCGATCTGTACGAGGCGTACTACCGGCCGCTCGGCCTCGACCGGGTGCTGCTGCTGCCGATCGCCCGGGAGCCGGGCCGGCTGTCGGGCATCGTGCTGAACCGCGCGGGTGGCGATTTCACCGACCACGAGCGCGCGCTGCTCGACGCGATCCGCGTGCCCGTGTCGGCGCTGTATCGCCAGGCGGTGGCCAGTGCGTGCGCGGCCTGTGCCGCCGGCACGCTGCATTGCGTCGCGAGCGGCGACCGGGTCGCCGCGGTGACGCTGGACCGCAACTTCGGAATCGTCGACGCGTCGGGCAGGGCGCTGGCCTGGCTCGCAGAGATCGCGCGACGCGCTCCGCCGCAAGCGCCCGGCGCGGCGCTGCCGGCGCCGATCGTGAGCTGGCTGCGCGCGCAGATCGGCGAGACGGCCGCGGCACAGGCGGGCACGCGCACGGCGTCGTTCGTCGACGAGGGTACCGGCGCCAGGCTGGTGCTGCATTGCGTGCCGCGGACATGCCCGTCCGGCTGCACGCTGCTGATCGAGCGCGCCGAGTCCACGGTGCACGCGACGGCGCCTGCCCCGCGGCTGACGCCGCGGCAGGTCGAGATCCTGGGCTGGATCGCCGCCGGCAAGACCGACGATTGCATCGCCGAACTGCTCGGTGTGAGCCGGCGCACGGTCGGCAAGCACTTGCAGAACATGTACCGCCGGCTCGGCGTCGAGAATCGCACGGGCGCCGTGATGCGTGCCCTCGGGCGCTGACGTGCGTGCGGGGCTGTCCCGCCTCGTCGTCACATCGTGTAGTCGCCGCTCGCCTCGGGCTGGAACAGCAATTCGACGATCTGCAGGTGCTGCACGGCGCCGCCCGGCGTGGCCCATTCGACCGTGTCGCCGCGCCGTCGCCCGAGCAGCGCGGTACCGATCGGCGA
>DAORSF010000161.1:0-5626 GCA_035443405.1 Burkholderiaceae bacterium
CAAGCACCGGCACGCCGGCGGCGGGCGGCCCGCGCCTTTGCCCGTGCCTTTGCCCGTGCCTTTGCCCACGCCTTTGCCCGCGCGATCGCTACGCGTCCCCGTAGCCCTGCGGGTTCGCCTGCTGCCAGCGCCAGGAGTCGGCGCACATCCGGTCGACGCCGAGTTCGGCGCGCCAGTCGAGCAGCGCAGCAGCCACCGCGGGGTCGGCATAGCACGCAGCGATGTCGCCGGGTCGTCGATCGACGATCCGGTACGGCACCTTGCGGCCGCTGGCGCGCTCGAACGCGCGGACCAGTTCGAGCACCGAATAGCCGGTGCCGGTGCCGAGGTTCACCGTGAACGCCCCGGGGTGCGCGAACAGCCGCTCCAGCGCAGCGAGGTGTCCGCGCGCGAGGTCGACCACGTGGATGTAGTCGCGCACGCCGGTACCGTCGGGCGTCGGCCAGTCGCCGCCGAACACCGACAGCTGTGGCAGGCGCCCCACCGCCACCTGACTCACGAATGGCATCAGGTTGTTCGGGACACCGCGCGGATCCTCGCCGATCAACCCGCTTTCATGGGCGCCGACCGGGTTGAAGTAGCGAAGCACGCCGATCGACCACTGCGGGTCGGCCGCCGCGAGGTCGCCCAGCATCAGCTCGATCATCCACTTCGTGCGGCCGTAGGGGTTGGTCGGGCCGGTTCGCGCGTCCTCGGCGATCGGCACCCGCTCAGGGTCGCCGTAGACGGTCGCCGACGAACTGAAGACCAGCCGGCGCACGTCTGCGGCGGCCAGCGCGCGCAGCAGCGTGGTCGTGCCGGCGACGTTGTTGTCGTAGTAGGCCAGCGGCTGCGCGACCGACTCGCCGACCGCCTTCAGGCCGGCGAAGTGGATCGCCGCGTCGAAGCGGTGCTCGCGAAGGACCGCGGCCAGCGCCGCCTCGTCCCGGATGTCCGCGCGCACCAGCGGCACCGCGCACCCCGTGATCCGCTCGACGCGACGCAGCGACTCGGCGCTGGCGTTGCTGAGGTTGTCCAGCACCACGGCCTCCCAACCGGCCTGCACCAGTTCCACCACCGTGTGCGACCCGATGTAGCCCGCCCCGCCCGTCACCAGCACCTGCCGGCGACGCCCGCCTGCCCTGCTGCCTGCCCCCTTGTCCGCTCCGCTCACCGCCTCTCCCTCGTCGCTGTTGCGCCCGTCATCGCGTCCCTCGGTCGCCCGGCACTGACCCCCGGTCGACGCCGCACCTCGAACGTGCGAAGTGTCGCATCGCCGCAGGGAGCGCGCCGTACAATCGGTCCGATGCAAGCCGAAGCCGACCGGACCCCGCGATGCTGATTCCCGTCATTCTCTCCGGCGGATCGGGGACCCGTCTGTGGCCAGTGTCACGCGAAGCGTTCCCGAAGCCGTTCATGAAGCTCGGCGGGGAGCGCAGCCTGCTGCAGCGCACGCTCGAGCGCTCGCTGCCGCTGGCCGACGGCCACCTGGCCGCGATCGTCACCAACAGCGAGTACTTCTTCAAGACGCGCGAGGAGATCGACTCGCTGCCGGCCGCGAACGGCCACCGCATCATGCAGCTGCTCGAGCCGGTCGGGCGCAACACCGCGCCGGCGATCGCGATGGCGGCGCTGTGGGCACAGTCGATCGACCCCGACGCCACGCTGCTCGTGCTGCCGGCCGACCACCTGATCCCCGACGAGCAGGCGTTCCAGGCGAGCGCTCGCCAGGCTGCCGAACTGGCGCGACAGGGTGCGATCGTGCTGTTCGGCATTCGCCCGACCACGCCGGAGACCGGCTTCGGCTACATCGAGACGGGCGACGCGCTGCCGGGCGCCGCGTTCACGGTGCGCCGCTTCGTCGAGAAGCCCGACGCAGCGCGTGCCGTGCAGTTCCTCGCCGCGGGCAACTTCGTCTGGAACAGCGGCATGTTCTGCTTCGGCGCGAAGACGATCCTCGACGCGATGCAGGCGCACGCGCCCGAAGTGCTCGCCGCGGCGCGTGCTGCGTGGGAGGCCAGCCGCGCCGCCGCCAGCGACCAGAAGCTGCCGATCGCCGCCGACGCGTTCGCGGCCTGCCCGAACATCTCGATCGACTACGCGGTGATGGAGAAGGCGGCTGGCGTCGTCGTGCTGCCGTCGCGCTTCAACTGGAGCGACATCGGCTCGTGGAAGGCGGTGTCCGAGCAGCTGGTGCCCGACGCCGACGGCAATACGACGCTCGGCGAAACCATGCTGGTGGGCTCGAAGAACACGCACATCCAGAGCGAGGACCGGCTGGTCGCGGCGGTCGGCCTCGAGAACCTTCTGGTCATCGACACGCCCGACGCGCTGCTGGTGGCCAGCAAGGACGCGAGCCAGCAGGTCAGGGAGATCGTCGGGCGACTGAAGTCGAAAGGCCACGAGGCGGCGCGACTGCACCGCACGGTCGCGCGTCCGTGGGGCACCTACACCGTGCTGCAGGAAGGCCCGCGCTTCAAGATCAAGCGCATCGAGGTCAAGCCGAAGCAGGCGCTGTCGCTGCAGATGCACCACCATCGCAGCGAGCACTGGATCGTCGTGTCGGGCACCGCGAAGGTCAGCTGCGACGACCGCACATACCTGGTCGCCGCCAACGAGTCGACCTACATCCCGATCGGCTCGAAGCACCGGCTCGAGAATCCCGGCGTCGTCGACCTGGTGATGATCGAGGTGCAGTGCGGCGACTATCTGGGCGAGGACGACATCGTCCGCTTCGAGGACGTCTACGGCCGGCCCGCCGGCTGACCCGCTTGGGCGCGAAGGCCCGCTTCTTCTACGCGTTGCGGCCCGACCCGCGCGCGGCCACCGAACTGGGCCGGCTCGCGGCGCGGCTCGCCGCGGGGATCGGCGGCCGGCCGCTGGCGGGCGACGACGTTCACCTGACGCTGGCCTTCGTCGGCGAGCGCCCCGCCGCCGACGCGCCGGCGCTGCACGCGCTGCTCATCGGCCTCGCGCCCCACTGGCCGCCGTTGCCGCTGGAGCGGCTGGGCTCCTTCGGTCGTGGTCTGTGGTGGACCGGCCCGGCCGATTCCCGGGGCGCGGGCGAGGCCGCAACGCCGCAGGCCGGGGCGACCACGGGCGCCGCGCAGCCTCCATGGCCGGCCCGGCTGGCCGACGAGTTGCACCGGCGTCTGGATGCGGCCGGCATCGCGTTCGACCGGCGGCCGTTGCACCTGCATGCGACCCTGGTGCGCGGCGCGCGCCGCGACGCGAATGGCCGGTTCCCGGCACTGGACGACGCGCTGCCGATCGCGCCCTTGCACTGGTCGCTCACGCTCGGCTGGTCCGACGCCGAATCCACGCCGCAGCGCCGCTACCGCTGGCGCGAAGCGCCGGGCTGAGCAAGGCCGGTCCGGCGAGCGCGGTCGACCACGGCTTCCCCGCATTCGCGGCCGGCCGCAGCTGTCACGGCCCCGTCACACCGGGGTCATAATCTGACGCCATGAACGCCCGCATCCTGGTCGTCGAGGACGAACCCGCCATCCGCGAACTGCTGTCGGTCAACCTGCGCCACGCCGGCTACGCGGTCACCGAAGCCGAGACGGCCGACCAGGCGCGCCGGCTGCTCGACGCCGGGCAGCCGGACCTCGTGCTGCTCGACTGGATGCTGCCCGGCCAGTCGGGCATCGACTTCGCCAAGCAGTTGCGCGCCGACCCGCGCACCGCCGCACTGCCGATCGTGATGCTGACCGCGCGCGCGCAGGAGGGCGACAAGCTGCAGGGCTTCGACGTCGGCGCCGACGACTACGTCACCAAGCCGTTCTCGCCGCGCGAACTGCTGGCGCGGGTGCGCGCGCTGCTGCGCCGCGCAACCCCGGAAACTTCGGAAGACCCGATCGAGATCGCCGGCCTGCGGCTCGAGCCGGCGACCTTTCGCGTGTTCGCCGACGGCACCCCGCTCGAGTTGAGCCCGACCGAATTCCGGCTTCTGCACTACTTCATGAAGAACCCCGACCGCGTGCTGTCGCGGGCGAAGCTGCTCGACAATGTCTGGGGCGATCGCGTGTATATTGAGGAACGCACGGTCGATGTTCACATCCGCCGGCTGCGTCTGGCGCTTGCGCCGGCGGGGCACGACCGGCTGGTGGAGACCGTGCGCGGAGGGGGGTACCGCTTCCTGCCCCGGTGAAGTCCGCCATCGTCCTGGGTCCGTCTCCTTGAGCCTGTTCCTGCGCAGTCTCGCTGGTATCGCGCTGGTGGTGATCATCGCCGCCGCGCTCGCCGCCTACGTTTCCCGGGACGCCGCGCTGTGGTGGCTCGGTGTCGTGTTCGTCGCCTATGCGGTAGTGCAGACGCTGTACATGGTGCGGCTGCACCACTGGTCGTCGCTGCCGCGCAACCGCCCACTGCCGGCCGGCATCGGCCCCTGGCGGCCGATCGTCGCGCGCCTCGCACGATTCGTGCGCCAGGAGACCGACACCCGCAACGAGCTCGGCTCCGAGCTCGAACGGATCCACGCCGCGGTCGACCGCCTGCCCGACGGCCTCGTCGTGCTCGACCGCTACGACCACGTGCTGTGGGCCAACGACGCGGCCGAGTCCCTGCACGGCATCTTCGGCACGCGCCGGCCGATCCACCACTTCATCCGCCAACCCGAGTTCGCGCGCTTCCTGCAGGCGAACGAATCGGGCAGCACGGTCCGCGTGCAGCTGCCGAACCAGCCGGGCCGCACGCACGAATTGCGCCTGCACCGGGCGGAGGGCGACCAGAAACTGCTGATCACGCGCGACGTCACGAACCAGGCCAAGCTCGACGCGATGCGCAGCGACTTCGTCGCCAACGTCTCGCACGAGATCCGAACGCCGATCACGGTGATCGCCGGCTTCGCCGAGACGCTGCTCACGCTCGAGCTCGACGAGGCCGCGCGCCGCGAGTACCTCGGCTCGATCCTCAAGCAGAGCCAGACCATGCAGCGGCTGGTCGACGACCTGCTGATGCTGTCCTCGCTCGAAAGCGGGGCCGACGACTTCGTGGACGAGCAGGTCGACCTGCACCGGCTGCTCGAGACGCTGCTCGACGAGGCACGCGCGCTGTCGCGCGATCGCCACCAGGTCGGCCTCGAGCTCGACGGACCGCGCCTGGTGCTGGCCGCGCCCGGCGAGCTCGAGAGCGCGGTGCGCAACCTGCTGACGAACGCGATCCGCTACACGCCGGAGGGCGGGAAGATCTCGATCGAGTGGAAGGTCCGCGACACTGAAGGACGCATCTCGGTACGCGACACCGGAATCGGCATCCCCGCCGAACACATCCCGCGGCTCACCGAGCGCTTCTACCGCGTCGACCGAGGCCGTTCGCGCGCCAGCGGCGGCACCGGCCTCGGGCTGGCGATCGTCAAGCGCATCATGCATCGCCACCAGGGGCGGCTGGAGTTCGAGAGCGTCGTGGGCAAGGGCAGCACGTTCACGCTGTGCCTGCCCGAGGCGAGGCTGTTGCCGCCCCCGCGACCGGCGATCACCGAGGCGGCCATCGAGCCTCACACGGAGCAGGCGGCGGCCGATCCCGCGTCCCGGCGATCAGCGTAACGGCATCACGCTGCTCTCGCCCGAGTGAGCGTGGCGCGCGTCGATCCCTTCGACCACGTTGACCACGTACTCGGCGATGTTCTTCGCATGGTCGCCGATCCGCT
>DAORSF010000162.1:0-5602 GCA_035443405.1 Burkholderiaceae bacterium
TGGAAGCGCAGGCGACGATGCGGTGAACGTCCTGCGCGGTCTCGTCGAAGGCGTGCTCGGGCGGCATGTAGTCGGCGCGCATGCCGCGCGCGCTGGAAGCCCAGCTCGCGCCACCGTCGTCGCTGGCCCAGGCGCCGCCGGTGCTGACGCCGACCAGCATGCGCTGCCGCGCCGGGTCGCGCTTGTGTGGGTCGAGATTGCGCGGGTCGAGCACGATCGAGTGGATGCCCGGCGCGTCGTAGCCGCCGCCCGACCATTCGCGCCGGCGTGGGTCGGTCCACAGCGGCTCGTTGATCCGCCACGACGCGCCACCGTCGTCGGAGCGAAACAGCCCGCCGGGCAGCGTGCCGGCCCACACCGTGCCGCCGTTGCCGGCCAGGGTCCAGATCTGTACCAGCTTCCACTCGACGTCGTCCTGCGAGTCGCGGGGTTGCGGCGGGTAGAGCGGCGCACTCACTTCGCGCCAGTTGCGGCCGGCGTCGTCGGACGCATGGCACTTGACGCCGAAATGACCGAGGTTGAGCGCCGCGATCATCGGACGGCCGGGCTCCGCGGGATCGGGCGGCAGCACTGCGCTGACCGGCTCGCCGAGGAAGGCGACCGACGAGATCCCCCAGCCCGCGCGCGCGCGGCGCAACTCGAACAGGCCCTTGCGGGTCGCGACCCAGGCACGGTGGCTCATCGTCGTCATCCTCCGGTCAGTGCCTGCAGCACGTACACCGTGCCGTCGGACGGCAGGGCGACGTCGAGCATCCGCCGGTCGCGCAGCCGCCGGCCGTCGATGAACACCACCAGGTGCGGCCGCAGGTGCGACTGGTCGTCGAGCACGTAGCCGCGCAGCTGCGGATTCACGGCGAACGCGTCCTCCAGCGCCTGTCGCAGCGAGCCCGCGTCGGACTCGATCTCGGGCACTTCGGTGAAGCGGCGCAACTGTTGCGTGAAGACCAGGCGCGGCATGTCGTCGATTGATACTGCAGCGCGTGCCGCGTTGTCAAAGGTGGCGAAGATGCAGGTTTCGGCGTCAGGGAGATGCAGGCGGCGCCGACCGACACGCGATATCCTCGAATCGCGACGCGGGCGGCCGCCGTAGCGCCGCGACAACCGGAGGCGAGCCATGCGAACGATGTCCCGCCGCGAAGCGCTCGGCGCCCTCGGCGCGCTCGGTGCCACGGCCGTTGGCGCGACGTTCCCCGCGCCGTCGGCGGCCCAGGGGGCGACGATTCAGTCGTGGCCGCTCGCGACGCCGCGCGGCACCGGCATTCACGACGTCGCGCCCGCGCCCGACGGCGGCGTCTGGTTCACCGCTCAGCGTACCGGCCACCTGGGCTGGTTCGATCCGAAGAGCGCGCGCGTCGAACTGATCCCGCTCGGCACGGGCTCGTCGCCGCACGGCGTGATCCAGGGCCCCGACAAGGCGGCGTGGATCACCGACAGCGGCCTGAACGCGATCGTGCGCGTCGGCTGGTCCGACCGAGCGCTGCGGAGCTTCCCGATGCCCCAGGGCACGCCGTACGCGAACCTGAACACCTGCGCGTTCGACGGCGACGGCGACCTGTGGTTCACCGGGCAGAGCGGCTTCGTCGGCAGGGTTTCCGTGAAGACCGGCGCGGTGACGGTGAAGGCTGCGCCGCGCGGTCGCGGCCCGTACGGCATCTGCGCGACGCCGCGCGGCGAGATCTGGTGGTGCTCGCTCGCCGGCTCGTTCATCGCACGCATCGATCGGCGCAGCGGCGATTCGATCGTCGTCGAGCCGCCGACGAAGGAACAGGGCGCGCGGCGCGTCTGGAGCGACAGCAGTGGCCGAATCTGGGTCAGCGAATGGACCAGCGGCAACCTGTCGATGCACGACCCTGCGCGCGGCAGCTGGGATGCCTGGAAACTTCCCGGCGACGCGCCGCGCGCCTACGCGGTCTACGTCGACGAGCGCGACAAGGTCTGGGTCAGCGACTTCGGCGGCAACGCGATGTTCCGGTTCGACCCGGCCAGCGAGCGCTTCGAGCGCTTCGGCTTCCCGCGCGAGGCCGCCAACGTGCGCCAGATCCTCGGTCGTCCCGGCGAAGTGTGGCTGCCCGAGAGCGGCACCGAGCACATCTCGGTGATCCGCACCGCCTGAGCCGCGTCCCGCCACGACCCGGACGATCGATGCCGAACCGCCTCGCAGGCGAAACCAGCCCCTACCTGTTGCAGCACGCCGGCAACCCGGTCGACTGGCACCCGTGGGGCGAAGAGGCGCTCGCGCTGGCGCGCGCCAGCGACCGCCCGATCCTGCTGTCGATCGGCTATTCCGCCTGTCACTGGTGCCACGTGATGGCGCACGAGTGCTTCGAGGACGAGGAGACCGCTGCGCTGATGAACCGCTGGTTCGTCAACGTCAAGGTCGACCGCGAGGAGCGGCCCGACCTCGACCAGATCTACCAGGTTGCGCACCAGCTGATCGCGCGGCGACCGGGCGGCTGGCCGCTGACGATGTTCCTGACACCCACCGGCAAGCCCTTCTTCGGCGGAACCTATTTTCCGAAGCGCTCGCGCTACGACCTGCCGGGATTCGACGAACTGCTGCAGCGGGTGGCGCAGGTGTGGGAGCAGCAGCGCGACAAGCTCGTCGCGCAGGGCGACGAGCTGGTGCGGCATCTCGCGTCCACGCTGCCCGAGCGGCCGTCTGCCCCGCAGGCGGGCGGCGCCGGCGACGGTGCGGCGGGACCCGGGCCAACGCCCGACGCACTCGCCGCGCTCGCCGTCGATGCGCCGCGGGCGCTGCGCGACGCGCTGATGCCATCGTACGACGCGGCCCATGGCGGCTTCGGCGGGGCGCCCAAGTTCCCGCAGCCGTCGACCCTGGACGCGCTGCTGCGCCACGCGGTCGCCGCCGGCGACGCTGTCGCGCGCGAGGCGGTGCTGGCGACGCTGAGGCGCATGGCCGAGGGCGGGCTCTACGATCACCTCGGCGGGGGCTTCTGCCGCTACAGCACCGACGCGCAGTGGCTGATCCCGCACTTCGAGAAGATGCTGTACGACAACGGGCCGCTGCTGCGCCTGTACGCCGAGGCCTGGCAGCTGAGCGGCGAGCCGCTGTTTCGGGAGGTCTGCGAGGGCACCGCGAACTGGCTGATGCGCGAGATGCAGTCCCCGCGGGGCGGCTACTACAGCAGCCTCGACGCCGACTCGGAGGGCGAGGAGGGACGGTTCTACGTCTGGGAGCGCGACGAGGTCGCGCGGCAGCTGGACGGCGCGCAGTTTGCGGCCTTCGCCGCGCGCTACGGGCTCGACCGACCGGCCAACTTCGAGGGGCGTGCGTGGCACCTCTACATGGCGATGCCGCTTGCCGAGGTCGCCGCGCGCGCCGGGTTGCCGCAGCCCGACTGCGCCCGCGTCGTCGAGGCCGCGCGCCAGCGGCTGTTCGCGCTGCGCGAGACGCGCGTGCACCCGGGGCGCGACGACAAGGTCCTGACCAGCTGGAACGCGATGGCGATCGACGGCATGGCGTTCGCGGCGCGGGTGTTCGGCGAGCCGCGCTGGGCCGCGTCGGCGCGGCGCGCGCTCGACTTCGTGCGCGACGAATTGTGGCGCGACGGCCGGCTGATGGCGACGCACAAGGACGGTCGCTCGCACCTGAACGCCTACCTGGACGACTACGCGTTCCTGCTCGCCGCGACGCTCGAAGCGATGCAGGGCGATTCGCTTCGGCCGGACGAGCTGCGCTTCGCCTGCGCGCTGGCCGACGTGCTGCTCGCGCAGTTCGAGGACCCTCGCGACGGCGGCTTCTACTTCACCAGCCACGACCACGAGGCGCTCGTGTTGAGGCCGAAGTCGGGGCACGACGGCGCGACCGCGTCGGGCAACGGCGTTGCCGCGCTGCAGCTGCAGCGGCTCGGCCACCTGGTCGGCGACGCGCGCTACCTGAAGGCCGCCGAGCGCACGCTGTCGCTGTTCGCCGACGAGATCGGCCGCGTTCCGCATGCCTTCCCCACGCTGGTCAGTGCGCTGGCCGAGTGGCGGGCGCCGCCGACGATCGTCGCTCTCACCGGCCCGCCGGACGCGCTCGGGTCCTGGCGCGCGGCGCTCGGCCGCGGCTACCGGCCGGGCCTGATCGTCGTCCGCCTTCCCGGCGACCCGGCCGGACTGCCGCCGGCGCTCGCCAGGCCGGCGGGCAGTTCGCCGCAGGCCTGGGTCTGCCGCGGGACGCAATGCCTGCCGCCGATCGGCGAGATCGGGGCGATGGTCACCGAGCTGGGCTGACCGGCCTGTCGGGCGAGCCCGGGCGGCAGATCGGCGGACGTCGCGCCGCGAAGCCTCGGCGGACGTTCGATCGCCGGGGCGCCAGCGCGTGCCCTTCTTTCGTACAGATTGCGGACACCCATCGGCCGTGATGATCCGAATCGTTGTGAAAACGCGCGCCTGACCTGCAAATCGTGTCGCTCCGGTTTTGCGGCAGGTCATCCGGGGTGCTCGCCAGCGTGTCTTGCCATCGTCTCTGTCCGACAATCAGGCAGTCGGGTCGGAGTAAGATGTCCACACGTCGGACAACGCCGGTCTGCGTGGGCCCACATCGACAAGGGATGTCCTGTCGAATCAGGGGCTTGTCGGCGCCATGCCGCCTGGCACGGTGCTTGCGACGAAATCGCCCAGACCCCGTCGCAACAGGGGCGGGCAAGCCGAACACACCGAGGAGAGACTGAATGCAGCTTATCCCCCTTCTGAAGCGCGCCGCCCGCTACGCGCTGCCGCTCGCCGCCGGCGCAATGCTCGCCGGTGCCGCGGCCGCCAAGGACATCAAGATCGCCCACGTCTACTCGAAGACCGGTGCGCTGCAGGCCTATGGCGCGCAGACGCAGACCGGCCTGATGCTGGGCCTGGATTACGCGACCGGCGGCACGATGATGGTCAACGGCCGAAAGATCGTGCTGATCGAGAAGGACGACCAGGGCAAGCCAGACGTCGGCAAGGCGCTGTTGCAGGCGGCCTACGCGGACGACAAGGTCGATCTGGCGATCGGCCCGACCTCGTCGGGCGTGGCGCTGGCGCTGCTGCCGGTGGCCGAGGAGTACAAGAAGATCCTGCTGGTCGAACCGGCCGTGGCGGATTCGATCACCGGCGACAAGTGGAACCGCTACGTCTTCCGCACCGGGCGCAACTCGTCGCAGGACGCGATCTCGAACGCGGTGGCGCTGGACAAGGATGGCGTGTCGGTCGCGACGCTGGCGCAGGACTACGCGTTCGGCCGCGACGGCGTGAAGGCCTTCAAGGACGCGCTGAAGAAGGCGAAGATCGTCCACGAGGAATACCTGCCGACCACCACCACCGACTTCACCGCCGGCGCGCAGCGGCTGTTCGACGCATTGAAGGACAAGCCGGGCCGCAAGGTGATCTTCATCATCTGGGCCGGCGCGGGCAACCCGTTCAAGATCGCCGACCTCGATCCGAAGCGCTACGGCATCGAGATCGCCACCGGCGGCAACATCCTGCCGGCGATGGCCGCGTACAAGGCCTTCCCCGGCATGGAAGGCGCGACCTACTACTACTTCGACATCCCGAAGAACCCGGCCAACAACTGGCTGATCACCGAGCACTACAAGCGCTTCAAGTCGCCGCCCGACTTCTTCAC
>DAORSF010000163.1:0-3789 GCA_035443405.1 Burkholderiaceae bacterium
CGCGAAAGCGCGTGTCGGGCAGCACCTCGGCGACGACGCCTTCCATCTCGATCAGCTCTTCCTTGGCCATTTCGACTCCTGGTTCGCGGCCGATGTGCGCGGGCGCGCGGCATGGCGACGTCGACGGTCTTCGGGCGCCGTCCTGACCACGTAGTTTCGGTTGCACGCCGCGTAGCTGGCGACCCGTGGGAACGCAGCAGCGGAACGTGGATGCCACCCGGGGCAAGCCCGCCCGGGGCCAGGCTGCGAAGGCGCCCTGGACCCGTCCTGGCGGTTCCTCCGATCGCGGGCGGCGGTGCAGCGGGAGGGATTGCCGTAAAAGAGACGATTATACTCGTTGTCGCCGCCACCCATCGCGCGCGATGGGTGCCCTTCACGATCCGATCGACATCACGCCTTCCGGTATGCCGGCCTGCTTTTTTCCTGGTTTCGCCAGCCCTCGCGTGCTGGCCGCGATCGCCGCGGCATCCGTGCTCTGCGCGGGGCAGGCGCGCGGCGACACGGTGATCCTTCACAACGGCGACCGGCTGACGGGCCGCATCCTGCACCTCTCGCCGTCGACACTGACGATCGAAACCACGTGGGCGGGCGAGTTGCGGATCCCGCGCTACGAAGTCGGCACGATCGAGACCGACAAGCCGGTCGACGTGCTGCGCGAGCGCGTCGGGCAGACGGAGTCGGTCACCGTGACGCCAGCCGCACCCGGACAGGTCACGCTGACCCCCGAGCGGCTCGAGCGCGCAGGCCCGCGCGAGCAATCGGAAGGCGCGCAGGCCGACGCCGCCGCGCCGAAACCCTCGGCGCCGCCGGCGCCGGTCGTGCCGCTCGCACGCTTGCGGTACATCAATCCCAAGCCGGAGGAGAGCGGCGAAGGGGTCTCTTACGAAGGCAGGGTCACGGTGTCGGGGGCGATCGTGCGTGGCAACAGCACGGTCGATCGCGCCTACGTGGAGAGCGATCTGGCGGCGCGCGCGAAGGACTGGCGCTATGCGCTGACCGGAAAGCTGCGGCGCGAACGCGACGGGGAGGCCACGACCGCGTCGAACTGGCTCGCCGGCGGGAACTTCGACCGCTTCCTGAGCGACCGGCGATTCGCCTACGTGCGCGGCTCGCTCGAGCGCGATCGCTTTCGGGACATCTCGTCGCGCGCGGCGGCGGGAGCGGGTTATGGCCTGCAGCTCGTGCAGACGGAGAGGACCAAGCTTTCGATGCGCGGCGGCCTCGACCTGATCGACGTGCGACGCACCGCAGGTGCCGACGACACCTGGCCGGCACTCGGCTGGGGCGTCAATCTCGGTCACAGGCTCGACACGCTGTCGGCCGAACTGTTCCACGACCAGCAGGGCTTCCTCAACCTCGAGGACCCCTCGCAAGTGACCATCCGCAGTCGCACCGGCCTGCGGATACCGTTCGTTTCGGGCCTGACTGCGTCGCTGCAGCTGAACCTCGACTGGGAAAGCGAACCGGCGCCGGGACGGCGAGGCACCGATGCCACCTGGCTGATCGGACTCGGCTATGGGTGGTGACATGCCGTTTCGTGGCGCGATAGCGGTGATGGCGTTGCTCGTCGCGGCGCAGGCGTGCGCTCCGCTGCCGGCCGGGGCGCCCCAGCAAGGCGGCGTCGGTGCGGCGGCGGGCTCGACGCCGGCCGCGGACGCGTCGGCGTGGGCTGCGGCGACGCCGCGAATCGACGCGGCCGCGGCGGCGGTTGCCTACAGCGGAGCGAGAACCTATTCGGGCGTACTGTCGTGCGCCGGTTGCACGCCACGGCGCCTGACGCTGACGATCTTCGCAGACGGCACGTTCCGGCTCCGCGAGGGCGGCGTCGCGGACGGCGTCGGCGCGCCGCGGTACGACATCGGCCGCTGGAGCACGTCGCGCGAGTCGGCCGACATGATCGTGCTGCAAGGCGACACGCAGGGCGCGCGGCTCTTCCGGCGCGTGCTCCCGGATGGCCTGGCGGCCGTCGACAACGACGGGCGGGAGATCCGCGGCCTCGACGGCACGACGCTGCCTCGCGCGCCCGGGGTGGACCCGCTGGCGGGGCCGTTGCGGCTCGTCGGCAGCTATCGACGGGAGGGCGAGGAGGCGGTGTTCGTCGAGTGCCTGACGGGACGTCGCCTGTCGCTCGCTGCCGGGACACCTGCGAGCGGCGCGCCACGGGCCGCGCAGATGCTCGCGGATGCGCGGTCGGCGCTGGATGCCGCGCACCGGGCAGTGAGTCTCGCTCCCGGCGATCCCGTGCTCGCCGTCGTGCGGGGCTACCTCGTGCCGCGCGTCGCGCCGCCGGGGAGTCCCGAGAAGGAAGCGCTGGTCGTGGTGGCGTTCGAGCGCGCGATGCGCGACGGGCGCTGCGAAGACGTCGTGCCCAGGAAGCCGTGAGTGCCGACCGCCTGTTCCTGTTCGTCGGCGCGGTGTTCGCGCTCATCGCGGTCGCGGCCGGGGCGCTCGGCGCGCACGCACTGCAGTCGACGCTGACGCCGGACCGGCTGGCGGTGTTCGAGACCGCGGTGCGCTACCAGATGTTCCACGCCGTCGCGCTGTGCATCGTCGCGTGGGCGGTGGGCCGCTTCGAGGGGCGCGCGTCGCAGCTGGCCGGAGCGCTGTTCGCGCTCGGCACGCTGCTCTTCAGCGGCGGACTCTACGTCTACGCGCTGACCGGCCTGCGCGCGGCGGCGATGGTGGCGCCGGTCGGCGGCGCGGCGTTCATTGCCGGCTGGGCTTGCCTGGCGTGGCTGGCGTTGGTGGCGCCTCGCCGGCCGCATTGACCGGCCCGGCGCGCCCGAAGATCTCGAAACCGAAGAAGCGGCATTCGATCGCGCCGTTGTAGAGCGGCGTGCGGCGTCGCTCCTTCATGCCGAGTTGTCGCGGCAACTCGCGATCGCTGGTCAGCAGCCACGCCTGCCACCCGGTGAAGGCGGTGCGCAGGTTCGTCCCGAACGCGCGCATCGCCTGATCGTGTCGAGCGGCGTCGCGCGGCCGGCCGCGCGACGGTGGGGCTTCGCGGTTGGCTTCGACGCGCTCGCCGTAGGGCGGATTGGCGACGATGAATCCGGGGGCATCGAAGGGGGGCCGCCCGCGCGCCGCGTCGACGACGTCGATGCCGATCGCCCGGGCGGGCAGCCCGGCGCGCTCGAGGTTGCGACGCGTCTGCTCGACGGCGCGCGGGTCGATGTCGGAAGCGGCGATGCGCAGCGTGGGTCCCGCGACCCGGCCCGCCGCCTGGGTCCTCCGGATCGCCTCGGCGCGCAGCGACGACCATAGCGCGCGATCGTGGTCGAGCAGCTTCTCGAGCCCGAACGCCCGGAATACGCCGGGTGCCACGTCGAGCGCGATCTGGGCGGCCTCGATCACGATCGTGCCGGAGCCGCAGAACGGATCGTACAGCGGCGTCGCCGGCGTCCAGCCGCAAAGCGCGAGCAGCCCGGCGGCGAGGTTCTCCTTGAGCGGCGCTTCGCCCTTGTCGTCGCGTCCCGAACGCCAGCCTCGCTTGAACAGCGGCTCGCCGCTCAGGTCCACGTAGAGCGTGGCCTGCCGGTCCTCGAGGAACGCGAACACGCGCACGTCGGGCGCCCGGGTGTCGATGGACGGGCGGGTCCCGGTGCGCTCGCGCAAGCGGTCGACGATGCCGTCCTTCACGCGCAGCGTCGCGAAGTTCAGGCTGCGCAGCGGCGAACGCACCGCGCTGACGTCGACGCGCAGCCCGTGCCGGGCGTCGAACAGGCGTTCCCAGTCGATGCCGAGCGCGAGCCGGTACAGGTCGTCGTCGTCGCGGTAGCGTCGCTGGCC
>DAORSF010000163.1:3889-5541 GCA_035443405.1 Burkholderiaceae bacterium
TCGCCCGCACGCATGGTGGTAGCCGAGCAGCAGCACGACGACCGCCAGCTTGGCGTGCATCCAGCCGCCACCGACGCCATAGCCCAGCCACAGCCACAGTCCGGCGACGATCGCGAGCCACATCAGCGGCTGCATGAAGCGCCACAGCTTGCGCGCCATCAGCAGCAGCCGGTCGCGTTCGGCGCCCGGCGCCTCGACCATCGCGAGGTTCACGAAGATCCGCGGCAGGTAGAACAGACCCGCGAACCAGCTGGTCACGAAGACGATGTGCAGCGCCTTGACCCACAAGTAGCCCGTCGACATCAGCGGACCCACAGCAGGGCGATGGGCGCGCCGATGCGCGGCACCGGCCGCGAACCGCTCGTCGCCTGCCGGGTGGCGTGCGCGATGCAGCGCGACCGAAGCGGGGCTTGCGCCGGTTTCGCGCGCGTAGGCAAGCGCCGTGCTACCGAAAGCAATTCCGCGGGACCCGTCGCCGTCGCGCGCAGCGCGTCGGCCGCGGGTGCGGAATTGCGAGGTAGACGGCGGAAGCCCCGCGAAGCGGGGCCGCAGCCTCCGCGCGCGAAACCGGCGCAAGCCCCGCTTCGGTCGCGCTGCATCGAGTCGTGGCGCGCGCGAGATCGGGCTTCGCGGCCGGTGCCGCGTGTCGGTGCGCCCATCGCTCAGCCGCGGATCTCGCCGTGCCCGAACACGACGTACTTGAGCGACGTCAGGCCTTCGAGGCCGACCGGGCCGCGGGCGTGCAGCTTGTCGGTCGAGATGCCGATCTCGGCACCGAGCCCGTACTCGAAGCCGTCGGCGAAGCGCGTCGACGCGTTGATCATCACCGACGCGGAGTCGACCTCGCGGATGAAGCGCATCGCGCGGCTGTGGTTCTCGGTCACGATCGCGTCGGTGTGCTGCGACCCGTAGGTCGCAATGTGCTCGATCGCCTCGTCGAGACCGGCGACCACGCGGATCGACAGGATCGGCGCGAGGTACTCGGTGCGCCAGTCGTCCTCGGTGGCCGCAATGCAGGCGATGCCCGATGCCGAGAGGATCTCGAGGGCGCGCGCGTCGCAGCGCAGTTCGACCTGCTTGTCGGCGTAGATGCGGCCGAGACGCGGCAGCACCGCTGCGGCGATGCCGGCCGCGACCAGCAGCGTCTCCATCGTGTTGCACGGCGAGTAGCGCTGGGTCTTGGCGTTGTCGGCGATGCGGATCGCCTGCTCGACGTCCGCGTCGTCGTCGATATAGACGTGGCAGATGCCGTCCAGGTGCTTGATCGTCGGCACCCTGGACTCGCGCGAGATGCGTTCGATCAGCGACTTGCCGCCTCGCGGAACGATGACGTCGACCCACTCCGGGTGCGTGATCAGCGCGCCGACCGCGGCGCGGTCGGTGGTTTCGATCACCTGCACCGCGTCTTCCGGCAGGCCGGCGTCGCGCAGACCCTCGCGGACGAGCGCCGCGAGCGCCTGGTTGCTGTGGATCGCCTCCGAGCCGCCGCGCAGGATCGTGGCGTTGCCGGACTTGATGCACAGTCCCGCGGCATCGACCGTGACGTTCGGGCGCGACTCGTAGACGATGCCGATCACGCCCAGCGGAACGCGCATCTGCCCGACCTGGATGCCGGTCGGCCGGAAGCGCAGGTTCAGGATCTCGCCGACCGG
>DAORSF010000164.1:0-5506 GCA_035443405.1 Burkholderiaceae bacterium
GCACGCTGCGCCTGTCGATCGGCCTGGAAGATCCCGAGGACCTGATCGGCGACCTCGAAGCGGCATTCAAGGCGGCATCGCGCGCCCCGAAGGCCTGACGCCAACGCCGACGCGCCGCGCCTTCCCCCGTCCCGCCCCCGCCGATGATCGTCGACGTCAACGCCAGCCCGGCCTATGCCTATACAGGCGGCCGCCCCTTCGACCCGACGCGGCCGGTGGTCGTGTTCGTGCACGGCGGCGAACACGACCACAGCGTCTGGGCGCTGCAGTCGCGCTACCTGGCGCACCACGGTTTCTCGGTCCTCGCGCTCGACTTGCCGGGGCACGGCCGCAGCGGCGGCGCGGCGATCGCTTCGATCGAAGGAATCGCCGACTGGCTGCTTGCGATGCTCGATGCGAACGGTGTCGAGCGCGCGACGCTGGTCGGCCATAGCCTGGGATCGCTGGTCGCGCTCGACACGGCAGCGCGCGCGCCCGCCCGCGTCGAGCGGATCGCGCTGGTCGGCACCGCAGTCCCGATGAGGGTGTCCGACGCGCTGCTGGACGCGGCACGCAACGACGAGCCGCGCGCGCTCGACATGATCAACTTCTGGTCGCATTCGACGATCAACGCGCGACCGGGCGCCCCCGCGCCCGGCTTCTCGATCTTCGTGCAGAACCGCCGGCTGATGGAGCGGCAGCGCGCGGGCGTGCTGTTCACCGACTTCGCCGCGTGCAACGCGTACGCGGCAGGCTTCGAGCGCGCGGACGCCCTCGCGTGCCCGGTGCTGTTCGTGCTCGGGCAGCGCGATTCGATGACGCCGCCGCGCCAGGCGCGCGAGCTGATCGAGCGCTGCCGCACCGCGGCCGCGCGCAACGGACTGCCCGCGCCGACCGTCGTCGAGATCGCCGACTGCGGCCACTCCATCATGGCCGAGCGCCCCGACGCGCTGCTCTCCGCGCTGCGGGCCTTCCTGGCGACGCCGGCGCGTCGACCGGGCTAGAACGCCATGGCCGCCCGCCAAAGCGCGGACGACCATGGTGTCTAGGCGACCAGCGGCTCGTCGAGGAACGCGGCCTCGAACACGCGATGGTCGTCCGCGGCGGGCCGCCCCGCCTGCCAGATCGCTTCGAACGACGCGCGCAGCGTCATCGTCCTCGGATCGTCGGCCCACGCCCAGCGCTCGCTCCAGATCGAATCGGCCACGGGACGCGCCGCCGACCAGCGACGCGCCAGCCTGAGCGCCAGCCGGGTCCGTCGCGTAGCCGGTGCCGCCGCCGCGCCGCGCGCGTCGCCCAGCGACACGAAGCGCGTGACGTAGCCGAGTTCCGCCAGCAGCAACGCCGCCTGGCCGGCGCGCTCGGGATCGTGTCCCAGCAACGGCGCGAGGCTTTGCGCGGGCAGCGCGCCGAAGCGATCGCCGCCCAGCGCGTCGCGCATCGTCGCCAGCACGCCGTGCACGTCGTCGAATCGCTCGGACGGCGCGCGCGCCAGGTGCGGCTCGCCCGGTTGTCCCCAGAAGCGCAGGTTGGCGGCCAGCAAGGCTCCTGCAAGCAGCGCCATCCAGCCGAGAAACAGCCACAGCAGGAACACCGGCAGCGCGGAGAAGGTGCCGTAGACCACCGTGTAGGTCGGCAGCCGGGTCACGTACCAGCCCAGCAGCGCGCGCAGCGATTCGACGAGCAGCGCGGTGAGCAACGCGCCGGCGAATGCCTCGCGCCAGCGCACCGCCGCACTGGGCAGCAACCGGTACAGCAGCATCAGGCCGCCCACCGTCGTGACCCACGGCAGCACGATGAACCAGACGCTGCGCAACTCTCGAAGGTCGGCGCCGCGCAGCCACGCGCTCGCCACCGATCCGTGGATCGCAAGGTAGGCGCCGAGCAGCAACGGTCCGAGCGTGAGCAGCATCCAGTACAGGACGAACCGGTTCGCCAGCGGGCGCGGACGATCGGCGCTCCAGATGCGGTTGAGCGTACGCTCGATCGTGACCAGCGCCACGAAAGCCGTGAGCAGGAACGCCACCGTGCCGATCAGCGACAGCTCGTTCGCCTTGGCCGCGAACTGGTTCAGGTGCTCGATGACCGTATTGCTGATCGCCGCCGGGAACAGGTTGACCAGCAGGAAACCCTGCAGCGCCTCGCGCAGCCGTTCGAACGCGGGCGAGGCGGTGGTCACCGCGAACACGATCGAGAACATCGGCACGACCGCGAGCAGCGACAGGAATGCGAGGCTGCCGGCCGTGTGCTCGAGCTGAAGCTGCCGGCCCTGGCGCAGCATCGCGCGCGCCAGTCGCAGCAGCGACTGCAGCGCCGAACGGGTGGGAGGGCTGCCGGCGGCGGCGCCGGTCGACGTGGATTCCGGACGTGTCATCGGGCCTGTCTATAATCGGTAGCCATGCTGCTCGCCGCCCTGCGTCGATTCGTGGTCGGCTCGTTCATCGCGCTGGTCGCACTCGGGATTGCCTGGGAGCTCTGGCTCGCTCCGCTGCGCCCCGGCGGCTGGGCATTGTCGCTGAAGGTCGTGCCGCTCGCACTCGCCCTGCCCTCGCTGGCCCGAGGGCGCGTTCGCGCCTATCAATGGTGGTCGATGCTGGTGCTCGTCTATCTCGCCGAAGGCCTCGTGCGAGCGACCTCCGATCGCGGGCCGAGCGTGCCGTTGGCGATCGTGGAAACCGGGCTGGCTGCGTTCGCATTCATGGCCATCCTGTTGTATGTGCGCGAGGCTCGCAAGCTCGCTCGCGCATCGCCTCCAACGCCCGGTCGAGCACCCGAGGACCTGCACTCGCCAGCGCCGCCGGGTCGCTGAGCGTGCGGCGCCAGCTGCGCGCGCCCGGCAAGCCGTTGAACAGGCCGAGCATCGGGCGCACCAGCGCACGGACCGGCACGCCTGCGCCGGTTTCGCGCATCAGGTACGGACGCATCGCGTCGACCACCGACTCACGGGTGGCATGCGGCGCCTGCTGTCCGAAGTAGCGCGAATCCACCGCTGCGAGCATCCACGGGTTATCGCAGGCTTCGCGTCCGATCATCACCCCGTCGACCTGCTCGAGCTGCGCGAGCGCGGCACGATGCTCGCGCAAGCCGCCATTGAGCACCATCGTCAGCGCGGGGAAATCGCGCTTGAGCCGAGCCACGACGTCGTAGCGTAGCGGCGGCACGGTGCGGTTCTCCCGCGGGCTCAGGCCCTTCAGCCAAGCGTTGCGCGCGTGCACGATGAACACGGTGCAGCCGGCCTGCGAAACCACGCCGACGAAGTCGCGCACGAACCCGTAGTCCTCGACGCGATCGAGCCCGATGCGGTGCTTGACGGTGACCGGCACCGACACCGCGTCGCGCATCGCGCGAACGCAATCGGCGACCAGCGCCGGTTCGGCCATCAGGCACGCGCCGAACGACCCGCGCTGCACGCGTTCGCTCGGGCATCCGCAGTTGAGGTTGATCTCGTTGTAGCCGGCACGCTCGCCGATGCGCGCCGCCTCGGCCAGTTCCGGCGGCTCGCTGCCGCCCAGCTGCAGCGCGACCGGATGCTCGGCGGCGTCGAACGCGAGCAGCCGCTCGCGCGGACCGTGCAGCAGCGCGCCGGTGGTCACCATCTCCGTGTACAGCCGCGCACGGCGGCTGAGCTGCCGATGGAAATACCGGCAGTGGCGATCGGTGTGGTCGAGCATCGGCGCGACGCAGAAGCGGTGCGTGCCGTGCGCGTCGCTGGGGGGCTGGTCCATGGCGTGCGGGCGAAAACTTTCGATTATGCCCGTCGAACCAGGCGCGGCGGCATCACAGGAGGTCGCGGAACGCCTGCAGCTCGGCACCGCAGGCCACATCGAGCCTGTCCTCGAGCGCCTCGTAGCGCGCGACCAGTGCCGCGCCGAGCGGCGTCAGCATTGCGCCGCCGCCGCCGCGCCCGCCCGCGGTCGCGGCGACGACCGGCTGCCCGAAACCCTGGTTCAGCGAATCGATCAGCAGCCACGCGCGCTTGTACGTGAGGCCCATCGCGCGCGCGGCAGCCGATATCGAGCGCTCGCGCTCGATTGCCCGCAGCAGGTCGACCTTGCCCGGCCCGATCGCGATCGCCGCGCCGATCTGCACGCGCGGCCGCACCATCACGGCGGCGACCGGCTTTGGTGCGCCCCCGCTCACGCGCTGTCTCCGCGCGGTTCGAGCGGCACCAGGTCGCTGGCGCGCATGCACACCGTCAGCTGCGCACCGGCCCGCACCGCGTGCCGGTGCACCGCGCGGGCGGGCAGGCGCATCTGCAGCCGCGATTGCGCCAGGCCGTCCGGACGCAGCCAGACCAGCGCCTCGGCCCCGAGTTCGACCACCTCGTCGACCGTCGCGCCGACCAGGTTCTCGAGGTGCTGCCGCGGCTTGTCGGCGCGCACGAGCAGCACGTTGGTCGGCAGCACGGCCCAACGCAGCAGGCTCCCCGCGGCGACCGGCTGGCGCGCAACGGCGGACAGCGCGTGCGGCCCCCACTGCAGGCGCACGGTCTCACCGTCGCGCGCCGGCTGCGCGCGTGCGTCGAACACGTTGGGGATGTCGAGCAGGCGCGCGGCGTCCTCGCAGCGCGGCCGCGTCAGCACCTGGGCGGTCGGGCCCGCCTGCAGCAGGCGGCCGTGGCGCACCAGCAGCAGCTGCGACGCGAGCTGCGCCGCCTCGTCGAGGTCGTGCGTGACCAGCAGGATCGTGTTGCCGAGTTGCGCGTGCAGGCGGTGCAACTCGACGTGCAGGCGCTTGCGCGTGCTGCGATCGACGGCCGAGAAGGGTTCGTCGAGAAGCAGCACCTTCGGGTCGCGCGCGATCGCCCGCGCCAGCGCGACCCGCTGCTTCTGGCCCCCCGACAACTCGTGCGGGCGACGCTGCTCGAGCCCCGCGACGTGCGCGAGCGCGATGCACTCGCGCGCCCGTCGCCAGCGCAGCGGCGGCTCGAGGTGCAGCAGCGCGACCTCGACGTTGCCCTGCACCGTCATGTGCGGAAACAGCGCGTAGCCCTGCGGCACCATGCCGATCGGTCGCTCCCGCGTTTCGCGGTGCGTGCGCTCGTCGTCCCAGACCTCGCCGTCGAACGCGATGCGTGCCCGCTGCAGGCGCAGCAGTCCGGCGATTGCCCGCAGGATCGACGTCTTGCCGCTGCCGGATGGCCCGAGCAGCGCAGTGATCCGACCGGTCGGGGCCTCGGCCACGAAATCGAGGGGGGGACCATCGTGGTGCAGCGCGAGCGCCAGGCTCATGCCGCCCGCCTTCGCCGCATCAGGCGCTCGGCCAGGCCGTAGCTGATAGCGATGGTCACCAGCGAAATCGCCAGCAGCAGCAGCGACATCGCGCCCGCGCCGGCGTGGTCGAAGGCCTGCGCGCGGTCGTAGATCGAGATTGCGACGGTGCGGGTCTCGCCGGCGATGTTGCCGCCGACCATCAGCACGACGCCGAACTCGCCGAGCGTGTGCGCGAACGTCATCACCGTCGCCGACAGGATCCCCGGCCACGCGAGCGGCAGTTCGACGCGCCACAACGCCTGGCGTGCGCCGAG
>DAORSF010000165.1:0-5494 GCA_035443405.1 Burkholderiaceae bacterium
AGGTTGGTGTAGACGATGTCCTCGGCCGACGACTCGACGATCATCTGCTTGTAGGCCTCGTCGGCGCGCGCTTCCTTCGTCGCGATGAAGGCCGAGCCGATGTAGGCGAGGTCGGCGCCGATCGCCTGCGCTGCGAGCACCGAGCGGCCGGTGGCGATTGCGCCCGACAGCAGCAGCGGCCCGTCGAACCACTCGCGGATCTCCTGCACCAGCGCGAATGGCGACAGGCCGCCGGCGTGACCGCCGGCGCCGGCCGCGACCGCGATCAGGCCGTCGGCGCCCTTGTCGATCGCCTTGTGCGCGAAGGTGCCGTTGATGATGTCGTGCAGGACGATGCCCCCGTAGCCGTGGATCGCGTCGTTGACTTCGACGCGCGCGCCCAGCGACGTGATCACGATCGGCACCCGGTACTTCACGCACAGTGCCAGGTCGTGGTCGAGCCGATCGTTGGAGCGGTGCACGATCTGGTTGACGGCGAACGGCGCCGCGGGGCGATCCGGATGGCGGCAGTCGTGCTCGGCGAGTTCGCTGGTGATCCGGTCCAGCCACGCTTCGAGCTGTTCGGCCGGTCGCGCGTTGAGCGCCGGGAACGAGCCGACGATGCCGGCCTTGCACTGCGCGATCACCAGTTCGGGATTCGAGACGATGAACAGCGGCGCGCCGACGACCGGCAGCTGCAGCTTGTCCTTCAGGATCGGGGGCAGGCTCATGGTGGGCGACTCTCCGCGTTTGCCTCGACGCGCCCGATGCGCGCGCAGCGCGCATGGTGCCATCTTTCGATCGGGCCGGTGGCCGGACGATACAATCGGCGCATGCGCGTTCGGCCTCCAGGTCCCGGCATCCGGGCATGCCCGACATGACCGCCGCCGGCAGCGAGCGCGCGGGCGGCCGCGCGATCGTGCTGGTCGGCGCCGGAATGGTCGTCGCGCTCAACGTCGGCAAGCTGCCGCCTGCGCTCGCCACGCTGCAGCACGAGTTCGGGCTGTCGCTGGTACAGGTCAGCTGGATGGTTTCGCTGTTCCTGCTGGGCTCGGCGCTGTTCGGCATCGTCGGCGGCTCGCTGGCCGACCGTTTCGATCCGCGGCGCGTGATGATCGGCGGCCTGGCGCTGAGCGCCGTGACCGGCGCCCTGGGGGCGGCCGCGCCCGGCGCGCCGGTGCTGTTCCTGTCGCGCGCGCTCGAGAGCGTCGCCTTCATGCTCACCGTGCTGCCAGCGCCGGCACTGCTGCGCCAGGTCGTGCCCGGGGCGTCGCTGCGCGGCTGGCTCGGCGTCTGGGCGACCTACATGCCGACCGGCATGGGCGCGGCGCTGATCTTCGCACCGGCGCTGATGGAGGTCGCCGGCTGGCGCGGCGTGTGGGCGTTCTGCGCGGCGCTGGCGGCCGTGTGGGCGGTGCTGGTGGCGGCGACCCAGCCGCGGCGCGTGGCGCACGCCGACCCACCGGCGCCGATCGGCACCGTTGCGATCGCCACGCTGCGCTCGCGGGGTCCGTGGTTGCTCGCGCTGTGCTTCGGGTTCTACGCCGGCCAGTTCACCGGCATCTTCAGCTTCCTGCCCACCGTCTACCGTGAGCATGGCGTCTCGCCGCAGTTCGGCGCCTCGCTGACCGCGCTGGCGGTGCTGAGCAACGGCGGCGGCGGCCTGGCTGCCGGCCTGCTGCTTCAGCGGGGCGTCGACCGCGCCACGTTGATCGTGCTGGTCGGCATCACCATGGCGGTCTGCGCGTGGCTCGCGTTCGGCAGCGGACTCGGATTCGGCTGGCGTTACGCGGCGATCGTCGTGTTGTCGACGGTCGGCGGGCTGATCCCGGGGACGCTGTTCGCAACCGCGCCGTTCTATGCGCCGTCGATCGCCGCCGTGTCGACCACCGTCGGGTTGATGCAGCAGGGCTCGGGCATGGGCCAGATCCTGCTGCCGCCGGCGATCGCGGCGCTCGCGCAGTACACCGGCGGCTGGAGCTCGACCTGGATCGCAACCGGCGCCGCGGCGCTGGTCACGGTGGCGCTCGGGCTCATGATCCGCCGCTACGATGCGGTCAGGCCGCGTTGAAGACCGGAATGCCGACCGCGATGAAGGCCACCGGGGTGCCGGCGCGCGTCACTCGTCGAGCAGGCGGCGCGCGCGCTCGAGATCGGGCGCCTCGCCCGCCCGGCCGCGACGCTGGATGCGCCACCACACGAGCGCGCCGACGACCAGCAACGCGAACGGTCCGATCCACAGCAGCCACGTGTTCTGCTGCATCGGCGGCCGGTACAGCACGAAGTCGCCGTAGCGCTCGACCAGGAACGACTTGATCTCGCTGTCGCTGCGGCCCGCAAGGATCATCGTCTCGACCTGCCGGCGCAGGTCCGCGGCGAGTTCGGCGTTCGAGTCCGCCAGCGTCTGGTTCTGGCACACGAGGCAGCGAAGCTGCTCGGCCAGCACCTGGTAGCGTGCGCGCTGCTCGGGCGTGGTCAGCATGCCGGTGTCGGTGGGCGCCGCGGCGGCCAGCGTCGCGGGCGCCGACGCGGGCGCGTCCGCCGCGCTGCCCGGTACCGGCACGCCGACGAACAGGAAAATGGCCGCCAACACCAGCCCGGCCAGTGCGCCGCGGGACGAGCGCGTCGCGGCCGCGCGCATCACGAGCCCTGCAGCTGCCGTACGAGCGGCAGCAGCTTCGCCTGCAGCACCTCGGGCGTGACCGGGCCGACCTGCTTGAAGCGGATCACGCCCTGCTTGTCGATCAGGAAGGTCTCGGGAGCGCCGTAGACGCCGTAGTCGATCGCCACGCCGCCCTTGATGTCGCTGACCACCACCGCGTACGGGTTGCCGAGCTTGCGCAGCCACGCGATCGAGTTGTCCGGCATGTCCTTCCAGGCGAGCCCGACGATCGGCAACGTGCCGGCCTTGGCGAGATCGTTGAACAGCGGGTGCTCGACCTGGCAGGCCGCACACCACGATCCCCAGACGTTGAGCAGCCAGACCTGGCCGCGCATCGCCTCCGGTGTCCATGTGCGCGACAGGTCGTGCGTGACCGGCAACGAGAACATCGGCGCCGGCTTGCCGATCAGCGGCGACGGAATCTCGCGCGGATCGCGGTCGAGGCCCTTGAGCAGGAACCACGTGATCGCGGCGAAGATCGCGACCGGGAGTACGAATCGCAGCGACTTCATCGCGACGGGCTCCGGCGAACGGGATGCCTGTCGCCGGTCATGCGGTCTGCCCACCGCGTACCGGCTGCGACTCGCGCTCGATCGCGCGACGCCGGTAGCGCCGGTCGGCCACCGCGACGAAGCCGCCGATCGCCATCAGCACGCAGCCGAGCCAGATCCAGTTCACGAAGGGCTTGACGTGCGCGCGCACGACCCACGCGCGCTCACCGAGCGGTTCGCCCATCGACAGGTAGACGTCGCGCACCAGGTTGCGGTCGATCGCCGCCTCGGTCATCGGCATCGACGAGGCGCGATAGACGCGCTTCTCGGGCGACAGGATCGCGATCGGCGGACCTTCGGCGGAGCCGGCGCGACGGACCTCGAAGCGGCCGCGCGTGGCGTCGTAGTTCGGGCCGACGACCGGTTCGAGGCCGACGAAGCGGATGTCGTAGTCGCCGAGTGCGACGTGCTGCCCGACCTCGATGCGCAATTCGCGTTCGACCTCGTAGCTGTTGACCATCGTCACGCCGGCGACGAACACCGCGACGCCGAGGTGCGCGACGTGCATGCCCCACGCGCTCGCCGGATGCAGGGTCGCGCGGCGCAGCGACACGCGGCCGTCGGCGCCGCGCAGCATGTCGCGGACCGCGATCGCGACGCAGGCCGCGATCCACAGCGCGAACATCAGCCCGAGGCTGGTCATCGGCCGGAAGCCGTCGACGGTGAGCGGCAGCAGCAGCGCGGCGACCACCGACGCGGCCAGGGCCCAGCGCAGCCGTGCGACCAGCTCGGGCAGCTCGGCCTTCTTCCAGCGGGCCAGCGGCCCGACGCCCATCAGGAACAGGGCCGGGGCCATCAGCGGATAGAACACCGAGTCGAAGTAGGGCGGGCCGACCGAGATCTTGCCCATGTCGAGCGTGTCGAGCACCAGCGGATACAGCGTGCCGAGCAGCACCGCCGCCGTGGCAACCGTCAGCAGCACGTTGTTGGCGAGCAGCAGCGACTCGCGCGACACCGGCGAGAACCCCGGGCCGTTGCCGATCGCCGGCGCGCGCCACGCGAACAGCAGCAGCGAGCCGCCGACGACGATCGCCAGGAAGATCAGGATGAACACCCCGCGCGCCGGGTCGGTCGCGAATGCGTGTACCGAAGTCAGCACGCCGGACCGTACGAGGAAGGTGCCGAGCAGGCTGAGGCTGAAGCCGAGGATCGCCAGCAGCACCGTCCAGCTCTTGAAGGTGCCGCGCTTCTCGGCGACCGACAGCGAATGG
Organism: Burkholderiaceae bacterium; assembly: GCA_035443405.1. Classification (GTDB taxonomy): domain Bacteria; phylum Pseudomonadota; class Gammaproteobacteria; order Burkholderiales; family Burkholderiaceae_E; genus Zeimonas. The sequence continues at coordinate 4,404 of DAORSF010000165.1, forward strand.
ATCAGGGCGGTGGCGATCAGCCACGGCATGAACGAAGCGTTCTCGACCGGGTCCCAGAACCACCAGCCGCCCCAGCCGAGTTCGTAGTAGGCCCAGAACGAGCCGAGCGCGATGCCCAGCGTCAGGAAGCACCACGCGACGGTCGTCCACGGCCGGGCCCAGCGCGCCCACGCCGCGTCGAAGCGCCCGCCGATCAATCCGGCGACCGCGAAGGCAAAGGCGACCGACAGCCCGACGTAGCCCATGTACAGCAATGGCGGGTGGAACACCATGCCCGCGTCCTGCAGCAGCGGGTTCAGGTCGCGGCCGTCGGCGGGCGGCGGCACCAGCCGCTCGAACGGATTCGACGTGAACAACAGGAACAGCAGGAAACCGACACCGACCAGTCCCATCGTCGCCAGGATGCGAGCGCGCAGCAGCTTCGGCAGCGAGTTCGAGAAGACCGCGACGGCGCCGGTCCAGCACGACAGGATCAGCACCCACAGCAGCATCGAGCCCTCGTGCGAGCCCCAGGTGGCGGCGACGCGGTAGTGCAACGGCAGGTGCAGGTTCGAGTGTGTCGCGACCAGCGCCACGCTGAAATCGTTGCCGACGAACAGCAAGGCCAGCGCGACGAATGCGAGCACTGCGAGCAGCATCAGCATCAGCGCTGCGGGTTGGGCGACCGCCATCAGCCGTGCGCCGGCCGGTCCGCGCATCGCGCTGCCGGCCATCGGCAATACGCCGAGCACCAGCGACACCGCCAGCGCGAGAGCGAGCGCGAATTGTCCGAGTTCGGCGATCATGGCTGCCTCCGTGGCCGGCCAGTCGGCGCCACGACCGACTCGCGGTGCACTGGCGCGCTCACTGCTTCGGCGCCTGTTGGAACTGTGCCGGCGCGCCGACCGGGTGGCCGGCGCGCTCGAGCGCTTCGGCGGCCTCGGGTGGCATGTAATTCTCGTCGTGCTTGGCCAGCACTTCGCGCGCCTTGAAGCTGCCGTCGCTTTCCAGCGTTCCCTGCGCGACGACGCCGCGTCCCTCCTTGAACAGGTCGGGAAGGATGCCGGTGAACGCGACCTGGATCGTCCTGGCGTTGTCGGTCACCGCGAACG
>DAORSF010000166.1:0-5459 GCA_035443405.1 Burkholderiaceae bacterium
GTCGGCGGCACCAACGGCAAGGGCTCGACCTGCGCGATGCTCGAGTCGATCCTGCTCGCCGCCGGATATCGCGTGGCGCTCTACACGTCGCCGCACCTGGTGCGCTTCAACGAACGCGCACGGCTCGGCGGCGCGCCGGTCGACGACTCGGCGCTCATCGAGCAGTTCGAGGCGGTCGACGCGGCGCGCGGCGACGTCTCGCTGACCTACTTCGAATTCACCACGCTGGCGGTGCTGAGGCTCTTCCAGCAGCGCGCGCCCGACGTCGCGATCCTCGAGGTCGGGCTGGGAGGGCGGCTCGACGCGGTGAACCTGGTCGACGCCGACTGCGCGATCGTCACCAGCGTCGACGTCGACCACGCAGACTACCTGGGCGACACGCGCGAGCGGATCGGCTGGGAGAAGGCGCACATCTTCCGGCCGGGCCGGCCTGCGATCTGCAGCGACCCGGTGCCGCCCGCGTCGCTGGTCGAGCACGCGAGGTCGATCGGTGCCGACCTGTGGCTTCACGGCCGCGACTACGACCACGCGGGCGATCGCCAGCAGTGGTCGTACGCGGGGCGCGCGCAGCGCCGCAGTGCGCTGGCTTATCCGGCGCTGCGCGGTGCGAACCAGCTGCAGAACGCGGCCGGCGTTCTCGCCGCGCTCGAGGCGTTGCGCGACCGCCTCCCGGTGCCGCAGCAGGCGGTGCGCCAGGGCTTCGCGACGGTCGAGCTTCCAGGGCGCTTCCAGGTGCTGCCGGGGCAGCCGACGGTCATTCTCGACGTCGCGCACAATCCGCACGCGGCCGCGCACCTGGCGGTCAATCTGGACGCGATGGGCCGTTTCCGGCAGACCTTCGCAGTGTTCGGCGTCATGGCCGACAAGGACGTCGACGGCGTCATCGTGGCGCTCGTGCATCGCGTCGACCACTGGTTGCCGGTCGATCTCCCGGGTCGGCGCGCCGCGCGGGCGAGCTGGATCGCCGAGAGGCTGCGCGCGGCAGGCGTCGCGCGCGAAGGCGACAGGACCAGCATCGAGTGCCACGCGAGCCCGTCTTCGGCGCTCACGGCGGCGCGGAGCCGCGCAGGCGCCAATGATAGAATCGTGGTCTTCGGATCCTTCCTCACCGTCGCCGACATTCTTGCCGCACGTGTCCCGTAGCGCCCGTTCCCTTGGCAACCTCGTCGACACGCGCCGTGGCGCCCGCGCGTCGGGTGCTGCCATCGCGGATCGCCATGGCCAGGCGTGACGCGATCGACGAAGACGGCGGCGCCCTCGATCCGGCGCTGACGCAGAAGAAGCGCGCGCGCAGGCGCCTGGTCGGCGCACTGGTGCTGGGGCTTGCCGCTGCAATCGTGTTGCCTCTGGTGCTCGACTCCGAGCCGCGCCAGGCCATCACCGACGTCCAGATCGAGATTCCGCCGCGCGAGACGCCGTTGCCGCCGAGGGCCGACGATTCGGTCCGACCTGCGGAAGATCCGGCCGTCGCGCCGCCTCCGCCGGCCGCGGCGCCGGCGACGGAGACGCCGAAACCGGCCTCGGAGAAAGTGCCCGAGAAAGTGCCCGAGAAGGCGTCCGAGAAGGCGTCAGAGAGAGCGCCCGCACCCCGGTCCAAGACGCCGCCGAAGACGGCCGAGCAGCCGAAGCCGGAGGCGAGTGCGCCGGCGTCCAGGGCGCCAGCACCGGCGCCGAGCGCCGCGCCGGCTGCGGTGGATGCGCGGTTCGTGCTGCAGGTCGGCGCGTTCGCCAACCCCGGCAGTGCGCGCGCGCAGGCCGACAAGGCACGCAAGGCGGGCGTGCGTGTCTACACCGAGACGGTGCAGACCGCTCAGGGTGAGCGTACGCGGGTGCGGGTCGGGCCGTTCGCCAGCCGCGAGGCCGCCGACCAGGCGCGCGCGAAGCTCAAGGCCGTCGGTGTCGAGTCTGCGGTGGTTCCGCTGTAGCGATGTCGCTGAGCGTCGCCGCCCTGACCGGATGGGACTACTTCGTGATCGCCACGCTGCTGATCTCGATCGCGCTCGGGCTGCTGCGCGGACTCGTGCGCACGGTCTTCGCGCTGGCCGCCTGGGTGGTCGCGCTGATCGGCGCGCCGCTGGTCACCGGTCCGTTGCTGGCGGTGACCGGCTGGTCGCTGCACCCGCTGTTCGTCGCCGTGCTCGTGTTCTTTGCGCTGCTGATTTCGGTGCGCCTGCTCGGCGGGCTGATCGCGCGCGTGCTCGCGAAAGTCGGGCTGGGCCTGGCCGACCGATCGCTGGGGGCAGTGCTCGGCGTCGTGCGCGCGCTCATCGTCGTGACGATCGTGGCGCTGGTCGCCAGGCACCTGGGCGCCGATCGCGACCCCGCCTGGCAGCAGGCGCTTTCGCGCCCGTTGCTCGACGAGCTGGTATCGTGGGTGATGCCGTACTTGCCCGCGCGTTCGGAGACGGTCAAGCAGACCTGAACGCGGGAACTGGGAGCCTGTCATGTGCGGAATCCTGGGCGTCGTAGCGCGCTCGCCGGTCAACCAGCTGCTCTATGACGGCCTGCTGCTGCTGCAGCATCGCGGCCAGGACGCGGCCGGCATCGCGACCGCGATGGGCAAGGCCTTCCACATGCAGAAGGGCAACGGGCTGGTGCGCGACGTCTTTCGCACGCGCAACATGCGCTCGCTCGGCGGGCACTCCGGCATCGCGCACGTTCGCTATCCGACTGCAGGGTCGGCGGGCAACTCCGAGGAGGCGCAGCCCTTCTACGTGAACGCGCCGTTCGGCATCATGCTGGCGCACAACGGCAACCTGACGAACTCCGAGCAGCTGAAGGACGAGATGTTCCGGCGCGACTTGCGGCACATCAACACCGACTCGGACTCCGAGGTGCTGCTGAACGTGCTGGCGAATTCGCTGCAAGCGTCTGCGCACGGCGTCTCGCTCGATCCCGAAACGATCTTCGCGGCGGTCGGCGAGCTGCACGCGCGCGTGCGCGGTGCCTACGCCTGCGTGGCGGAGATCGCCGGCTACGGCATCCTCGCGTTCCGCGATCCGTACGGCATCCGCCCGCTGTGCTACGGCGTGTCCGAGACCGACCACGGCGTCGAGTACCTCGTCGCGTCGGAGTCGGTGGCGCTCGAAGGCCTGGGCTTCCGGATGGTGCGCGACGTCGAGCCGGGCGAAGCGATCTTCATCGACCTCGACGGCAACTTTTACTCGCGCCAGTGCGCGGCGTCGCCGTCGCTCAATCCCTGCGTGTTCGAGTACGTCTACTTCGCGCGCCCCGACTCGATCGTCGACGGAGCGTCGATCTACTCGGCGCGGCTGCGCATGGGCGAGTACCTGGCCGAGCGGCTGGCCGCCGAGCTGTGGCGCGGCGATATCGACGTCGTCATGCCGATCCCCGACACGTCGCGTCCGTCGGCGATGCAACTGGCGATGAAGCTCGGGCTGGACTACCGCGAGGGCTTCCTGAAGAACCGCTACGTCGGGCGCACCTTCATCATGCCGGGGCAGGCGGTGCGCAGGAAGTCGGTGCGCCAGAAGCTGAACGCGATGAGCGTCGAGTTCAAGGGCAAGAACGTGCTGCTGGTCGACGACTCGATCGTGCGCGGCACGACCTCGCGCGAGATCGTGCAGATGGCGCGCGACTCGGGCGCCAACAAGGTGTTCTTCGCGTCGGCGGCGCCGCCGGTGCGCTACCCGAATGTCTACGGCATCGACATGCCGACCCGCAGCGAGCTGATCGCGCACGGCCGCAGCGACGAGGAGATTCGCGTCGCGATCGGCGCAGACGCGCTGATCTACCAGACGGTCGACGCGATGAAGCAGTCGGTGCGCGACGTGAACCCGCGGCTGAAGAACTTCGAGGCGTCGTGCTTCGACGGCATCTACGTGACCGGCGACGTGACCTCCGAGTACCTCGACCACATCGAGCGCGAGCGGCTGATGGGGCCCGCGGGCGGCTTCGACGACGACGCGCCGAAGAACCAGATGAACCTGCAGTTCCCGGTGGCGACCGACTGAGCGCGGCCGCCGACGACCGGATGGAGCCACGATGACCGATCGCGCGGCGTCGCCGGACGGCGAGGACGACGACTACGGCTTCGACACCCGCGCGGTGCGTGCGGGCTTCGAGCGCACGTCGTTCGGCGAGCACACCGAGCCGGTGTTCCTGAGCTCGAGCTTCGTGCACGACAGCGCCGCGCATGCCGCGGCCAGGTTCGCCGGCGAGGCCGGGGGCTTCATCTATTCGCGCTTCGGGAACCCGACCGTGCGCGTGTTCGAGGAGCGGCTGGCCTCGCTCGAGAACGCAGAGGATTGCCGCGCGACGGCCTCGGGCATGTCGGCGATCATGTCGGTGCTGATCAGCCTCACCCGCAGCGGCGACCACGTGGTCTGCTCGCAGGGCGTGTTCGGCACGACGATCCAGTTGTTCGCGCTGTTCGCGCGCTACGGCGTCGAGACCAGCTATGTGCCGCTGGACGATCCGTCCGCGTGGGAGGCCGCCATCCGGCCGAACACGAAGATGCTGTTCCTCGAGACGCCGTCGAATCCGCTGACCACGGTCGGCGACCTGCGCGCGCTGTCGGCGCTGGCGCGCTCGCGCGGCATCCCGCTGGTGGTCGACAACTGTTTTTGCACGCCGGCCCTGCAACGACCGCTCGAGCTCGGCGCCGACATCGTCGTGCATTCGGCGACCAAGTACCTCGACGGGCAGGGTCGCGTGCTCGGCGGCGCGGTGCTCGGTTCGCGCAAGTACGTTGCCGAGTCGCTTCAACCGGTGGTCCGCTACTGCGGCCCGACGCTTTCCGCGTTCAACGCCTGGGTGCTCGTCAAGGGGCTCGAGACGCTGTCGGTGCGGATGGCGCGGCATTCGGAGAACGCGCTGGCGGTGGCACGCTGGCTCGAGGCGCGCCCCGAGGTCGAGCGGGTGCGCTACCCGTGGCTCGAGTCGCACCCGCAGCACGCGCTGGCACGTGCACAGCAACGCGCAGGCGGCGCGGTGCTCGCCTTCGACCTGGCCGGTGCCGACGATGCGCAGCGCAAGGCGCGGGCCTGGCGGGTCGTCGATGCGTGCCGGCTGCTGTCGATCACCGCCAACCTGGGCGACGTCAAGTCGACGATCACGCACCCTGCCAGCACGACGCACGGCCGCATGCCGGCCGAGGCGCGTCGCGACGCCGGCATCGGCGAGGGCATGTTGCGCGTGGCGGTCGGGCTCGAGGAGCCGCGCGACGTCTGCGCGGACCTCGCGCGAGGGCTGGCGGGCTGACTCCGCTCGCCGCCGACCGGCCGCGGCCGTTCAGCGGAAATCGCGGCTGGCGACCAGGAGCTCGCCGAGCAGCGCGCTGTGGTCGACGATGCGCTGCGCGACCAGGTGCCTCACCAGGCCGCCGGTGTCGGTGTCGCACTGCCAGGTGCCGTAGACCGTCATCAGCTGGGCGCCGAGAACTTCGCGGCGCTGGCGCTCGAACACGCGCGGCCAGACGATGACGTTGACCGCGCCGG
>DAORSF010000167.1:0-5439 GCA_035443405.1 Burkholderiaceae bacterium
AGATCGCCGTGGTCGAGAACGTCGACGAGCGCCACCTGAAGCGGGCGGTCTGGCTTTTCCCGCTCTACCTGTTCCTGATCAACGTCTTCGTGCTGCCGATCGCGCTCGGCGGCCTGCTGCACTTCCCCGACGGAGCAGTCGACGCCGACACCTTCGTGCTGACGCTGCCCATGGTGGAGCGCCAGGAGGCGCTGGCCTTGCTGGTCTTCATCGGCGGCCTGTCGGCCGCCACCGGCATGGTCATCGTCGAAGCGATCGCGCTGTCGACGATGATCTGCAACGACCTGGTGATGCCGGTGCTGCTGCGCCTCAGGCGGCTGCGCCTGAACGAGCGGCACGACCTCTCGGGGCTGCTGCTGTCGATCCGGCGCTGGGCCATCGTGGCCGTCCTGCTGCTCGGCTACACGTACTTCCGCGCCGCGGGCGAAGCCTATGCACTGGTCGGAATCGGCCTGATCTCGTTTGCCGCGGTGGCGCAGTTCGCGCCCGCGATCTTCGGCGGCATCTACTGGAAAGGCGGCACGCGCGACGGCGCGGTGGCCGGCCTGATGGCCGGCTTCGCCGTCTGGGCATACACGCTGCTGTTGCCCTCCTTCGCCAAGTCCGACTGGCTGCCGTCGGAGTTCCTGCGCGACGGGCTGTTCGGCATGGCGCTGCTGCGGCCCCAGCAGTTGTTCGGGTTGTCGGGGCTCGACGAGATCTCGCACAGCCTGTTCTGGAGCATGCTCGCCAACATCGGTGCGTACGTCGGCGTCTCGCTGCGCGGTCGTCCGAGCGTCGACGAAGCCAGCCACGCGACGCTGTTCGTCGACGTCTTCCGGCGCGGCGGCGGCACCGAGCGTCCGCGGCTGTGGCGCGGCAGCGCGCACGTCGGCGATCTCGTCCCGCTGATCGGCCGCTTCCTCGGTCCCGAGCGCGCGCAGGCGGCGTTCTCGACGTACGCGCGCAAGCGCGGCCTGCGCTCGATCGACGAGCTCGCCGCCGATGCCGAGCTGGTCAGCTACGCCGAGACGCTGCTGGCCGGCGCGATCGGCGGCGCCTCGGCGCGGGCGATGGTGGCCTCGGCGGTCAAGGAGGAGCCGCTCGGGCTCGACGAGGTGATGGACATCCTGGACGAGGCGTCGCAGGTGCGCGCCTATTCCCGCGAGCTGGAACAGAAGTCCCGCGAACTCGAAGCCGCCACCGCGGAACTGCGCGCCGCCAACGAGCGGCTGACCGAGCTCGACCGGATGAAGGACGACTTCATCTCGACCGTGACGCACGAGCTGCGCACGCCGCTCACTTCGATCCGCTCGTTCTCCGAGATCCTTCTCGACGAAGCCGACTTGCCGGTGGACGAGCGCATGAAGTTCCTCTCGATCATCGTCAAGGAGGCCGAGCGGCTGACGCGGCTGATCAACCAGGTCCTGGACATGGCCAAGATCGAGTCCGGCAATGCCGAGTGGCAGTCGGCGGAGCTGGACCTGCGCGAGATCATCGAGGAATCCGTCGCGGCGACCTCGTCGCTGTTCGGCGAAAAACAGATCGAACTGGCACTGGAGCTGCCGGCCGGGCTGCCGCCCGTCCTCGCGGACCACGATCGCCTGATCCAGGTGATGTTGAACCTGCTGTCGAACGCGGTGAAGTTCAGCCCACCGACGACGGGCCGCGTGCGCGTATCGTTGAGCCGGAGCGATGCGCAACTCCGGGTCGACGTGCACGACAATGGCCCGGACATCAGCGCCGCCGACCAGGCGATCATCTTCGAGAGGTTCCGGCAGGTCGGCGACACGTTGACCGGCAAGCCGCCTGGAACCGGGCTGGGCCTGCCGATCAGCCGGCGCATCATCGAGCATTTCGGCGGGAGGCTCTGGGTGACGAGCGCGCCCGGCGAAGGGGTGCTGTTCTCGTTTACACTTCCCCAGGCTCCCGCTGGATCGGCCGGACGCCGGGAGGCGAGGACAAGCGAATGACCAGACGAATCCTGATTGCCGACGACGAGCCGAACATCGTCGTCTCGCTGGAATTCCTGATGAAGCGCGAGGGCTTCGAAGTGGCCACCGCCGTCGATGGCGAGGCAACGCTCGCGGCGATCGAGAAGACGAGGCCCGATCTCGTGTTGCTGGACATCATGCTGCCGAAGATGAACGGCTTCGAGGTCTGCCAGCGGATCCGGTCGAACCCGCAGTGGAGCGGCATCAAGGTCCTGATGCTCACCGCCAAGGGCCGCGATACCGAAGTCGCCAAGGGGCTCGCGCTTGGTGCGGATGCCTACGTCACCAAGCCGTTCTCGACCAAGGATCTGGTTGCGCAGGTCAGGCAGTTGCTCGGGCTGGAATGAATGGCCCCCAGGGCGAAACTCGCGCTTGCGCTGGGCGGGCTCTATCTGTTGCTGGCCGTGCTCTTCAGCGCGCTCGGCGTCGTCCTCTGGGCCGACATGCAGGAAGGCGAGCGACAGGCCATTCGGTCGGCCCTCGAAGTCCGGTACGGCCTCGCGATCTTCGTCATCCTGCTCTCGTGGGCGCTTCTCGGGATCGTCGTGCAGGCACTGTACCGGGCGTACGTGCAGGGACCGCTGAGCCTTCGCGAGCAGGCGCTCGTCATCGCGACCTCGAACCCGTCACTGCGGCTTCCCGAGACCGGGGCGCCCGAGATCCGGGCGCTGGCACAGGCTGTCAATACGCTCGCCGAGCAGCGCGAAGCCCTCGAGCGCGACGTCGAGGAACGGATCCGGCATGCCAGGGCCTCGCTCGAGGAAGAACGCAACCGCCTCGCCGCGCTGATGTCGGAGCTGACGCAGAGCGTCATCGTCTGCAATCTCGACGGGCGGATCCTGCTCTATAACAACCGGGCCCGGCTGCAGTTCAAGGTGCTCGGCGAAGGCGGCGGGATCATCGGTCTGGGCCGTTCGGTCTTCGCCGTGATGGAGCGGCACCTGATCGCCCACGCGCTGGACAACATCCGGCACCGGCTGGGTCGCGGAAGTGCCCGGCCCTCCGCAGTCTTCGTCACCACGACCCGCGCCGGTCAGTTGATCCGGGTGCACATGACACCGGTCTTCGGCGCCGGCCCCGACGGCACGGCAACGCCGAGCCGCGAGCCCACGGTCGGCGGCTACGTGCTGATGCTGGAGAACATCACGCGAAGTGTCGAGGTGGAGCGTACGCGCGACCAGATGTTGCACTCGCTGACCGAAGGCAGCCGCGCGGCGATGGCGAACATCCGTGCGGCGGTCGAGAACCTGCTCGAGTATCGCGACATGGAGGCCGCACAGCGCGACCGCTTCGTCGGCATCATCCGCGACGAAGTGACGCTGATGGCGCAGCGTCTGGACAGCGCGACTGCCGGGTTCTCCGGGGTGCTCGAGGTTCGCTGGCCGCTGGAGGAGATGTTGGGCGCCGACCTGGTGCAGGCGGCCCAGCGTCGCATCGAGCAGCGGCTCGGCCTGCCGGTCGTCACCGCCGAAGTCGTCGAAGACCTCTGGGTCAGGGTGGACAGCTACGGCCTGCTGCTCGGGCTGACCTACCTCGCGTCGCGCCTGAAGGAGGAGTTCGGCGCGCAAGGCCTGCTGTTGCGGCTCCTGCGCGCCGGGCGCCTCGCGCATCTCGACCTGATCTGGCCCGGTCCCTTCGATCCCGCGCGGACGCCGGCCGACTGGGAGTTCGAGCCGATGAGTCTCGGCGGCGAAGCCGCTCGCCTGACGCTGCGCGACGTGATCGAGCGGCACGGCGGCGAGTTCTGGGTGCAGCGGGACGAGGCGGCCGGCCAGTCGTTCTTCCGGCTGCTGATTCCGGCCGCGGTCCCGCCGGATGCGATCGAGCCGACCACGTTCGTGCACAGCGAGAGCCGGCCCGAGTACTACGACTTCGACCTGTTCCGGGCGAGCGAGGAGAATCGCGAACTCGACGACCGGCTGCTCACCGAGCTGTCCTACACGGTCTTCGACACCGAGACCACCGGCCTCGATCCGTCGGGCGGCGACGAGATCATCCAGATCGGCGCGACCCGGATCGTCAATGGCCGGCTGCTCAGGAGCGAGACCATCGATCAACTGGTCGACCCCAGGCGCAGGATCAGGCCGGAGTCGATCCCGATCCACGGCATCAACGACGAGATGCTGCGCGGCCAGCCGACCATCGACCAGGTGCTGCCGGCGTTCAGCGACTTCTGCGAGGACACGGTACTGGTCGCGCACAACGCCGCGTTCGACATGCGCTTCCTGCAGATGAAGGAAGCCGCCACGGGAGTCGTGTTCAGGCAGCCGGTGCTCGACACGCTGCTGCTTTCCGCCGTGATCCATCCGAACCAGGATTCGCACCGCCTGGAAGCGATCGCCGAGCGCCTCGGCGTGAACGTCATCGGCCGGCATACGGCGCTCGGCGATGCAATCGTGACCGGAGAGGTGTTCCTGAAGATGATCCCGCTGCTGGCCGACCAGGGAATCCGCACGTTGCGCGAGGCGCGGGAAGCCGCCGAGCGGACCTACTACGCCAGGGTCACCTACTGAGACCGGAGCGGCCGATGGAACTCCCGGCTCGAGACCGCGCCGAAGGCCATCATCTGCAGGCTGTCCACAGCCCGGTGAACAGCCTGATCAGGCGCGAGCCGGTCACGGTCCGGCTCGACGCGTCGGTGCGCGAGGCGATCGGGACGATGGCCCGTTTGCGCATCGGCTCGGTGATCGTCGCCGACGCGTCGGGCCGCTTGCCCCTCGGGATCTTCACGCTGACCGACCTGCTGCACCGGGTGGCCTTGTCGGGCTACGACCTCGATCAGCCGATCGCCGGCGTCATGACCGCCGGCGTCGTCACGGTCAGGCCGCAGACCACCGCCTACCAGGCCGCGCTGGTCATGGCCCGCCGCGGCCTGCGCCACCTGCCGGTGGTCGAACCGGACGGCAGCCTGGTCGGTATCGTCTCCGAGGGAGACCTGTTCGCCCTGCATCGCACGGGTGTCAGGAATCTCTCCAGCGACATCCGCGAGGCCAGGGACCTCCCGGCCCTGCAAGCGTGCGCCGCGGACATCCGGCTCACGATCGACGCGCTGCTGCAGCAGGGCACGGCCGCGGCGCAGATGACCCATCTCATCTCCACGCTGAACGACCTGCTGGCCTCCCGGATCATCGAGCTCACCCACGACGAATTCGAGCTGCCGACCGTGAAGTGGTGCTGGATCGCGCTCGGATCGGAGGGCCGCTACGAGCAGACGCTGTCGACCGACCAGGACAACGGCATCGTGTTCGACGCGGCGTCGGCGGCGCAGGCCCGGTCGGTGCGCGACAGCCTGTTGCCGTTTGCGCAGGCGGTGAACCGCAAGCTGGACGCCTGCGGCTTTCCGCTATGCCGGGGCGGCATCATGGCTGGCGATGCCGAGTGCTGCCTGTCCGTGAACGAGTGGCGGGCGAAGTTCTCGCGCTGGCTGCGAACGCCGGAGCCGAAGGCCCTGCTGAACGCGTCGATC
>DAORSF010000168.1:0-5430 GCA_035443405.1 Burkholderiaceae bacterium
TTCCGCAAGGTCCACGCGGCGCTGTCGCCGTCGTGGTTGCCCAACCAGCAGCTGCACTACACGCTGGAGGCGATGGGCAAAGCCGAAGAAATGACCGACCGCGTCTTCGCAGCGCTTCACGTGCAGCAGATGGACCTCGAAAGACGCGACCGGATGGCCGACTTCGTCGCGCGGCACGGCGTCGATCGCGCGCGTTTCATCCAGACGTTCGACTCGCCCGCAGTGAAGGCGAAGATGCAGGAAGCCACGGCGATGGCCAAGGCGATCAAGCTCGACGGCGTGCCGGCGTTCACCGTGAACGGCAGGTGGCTGACCGCGCCGTTCATGCTCGGCGGCAGCAACGCCGGCGCGCTGCGCGTGGTCGACTACCTGCTGGCCCGCGAACGCCGGGGTGGCAAATAGCCTGCCGGCGCAGGCTCGGCGCGTTCGTCGCGTTCGTTGTCGCGATCGCGCTGTGGCAACCGCTCGAGCCGGCCTGGGCGCTGGAGATCGAGGCCTTTTCGGCACAGGTGCTGGCTGACGCGAAGGCTGCCGACGCGCCGCTCGCGCTGCACTTCCATTCGAAGTCCTGCGCCACCTGCCGGCAACAGGCGAAGGCGTTCGAGACGATGCGCGCCGAGCCTGGCCTCGACATGAAGCTTCTCGTGGTGGATTTCGACGAGGACCGCGAGACGTCGCGCGCGTTTCGCGTGATCGTGCCGGGCACGGTCGTCGTCTTGCGCGGGCATGCCGAACGCGCGCGGCTGATGGGCGTGATCGACCCCAGGCAGCTGCGCGCCGCACTTCGCGAGGCGCTCTGACGCAGTGGTCGACTCGGTCTCGCTGCTCCAGCTGGGCCTGAGCCTCGTCGCCGGCGCGCTCTCGACGCTGTCGCCGTGCGTATTTCCGCTGCTTCCCGTCGTCGTCGGCGCGGTCGCGCACACGCATCACCGGGTCGGCCCGGTCGCGATGGGCGCCGGCATGGTGTCGGCGTTCGTGCTGCTGGGCGTCGCGCTGGGCGCGCTGGGCCCGGCGCTCGGCATCGACTCCGGTCACTTCCGGGTCGTGGCCGGATCGCTGCTGCTGGTCATCGCGGGACTGATGCTCTTTCCCGAAATCGGCGAGGGCACGCCAGCCTGGCTGTCGAGCCTCGCCTCGCTGGCGCAGAAGGCGTCGACGCACCTGCACCCGGAGACCGTGCCCGGCGCCTTCGTGCTGGGTGCACTGCTCGGTCTCGTCTGGAGCCCGTGCTCCGGGCCGCTGCTCGGTTCGGGGATCGCGCTGGTCGCAACCCGGGGCCGCCTTCTCGACGGCGCGCTGATCCTCGGCATGTTCGGCATCGGCGCGGCGTTGCCGCTGATGGTCGCGGCCTACGCTTCACGCGCGCTGTTCGCCCGGATGCGCAAATGGGTGCTCGGTCACGGTGCGGACCTCCGTCGCGCTTTCGCCGTGCTGATCGCGCTGATGGGGATCGCGGTGCTGACCGGTGCCGACCGCTGGCTCGAGGCGAAGCTGCTCGAAGTGCTGCCCGACGCGTGGCTGGCGCTGACGACCCGCTTCTAAGGCCCCGCGTGGAGCCCGACGATGCTCGTCACCGTGGCCGCCACCTCGTCGTCCGGCAAAGGCGGCCGGCAGCGCTGGCGGTTCCAGCTGAGCACCAACTCGAGGACGACGTCCGGATCGACCTCGCACCACAACAGGTGCCCGGCCAGCGACGCGATCGTCGCGTTGCGCGCGCCCTCGTCGACGCCCTCGCGGACCAGCGACCGCCAGTGCGACGGCGGATGACCGGGATGCCTCGCCGGTACCGACACGATGGCGCGCAACCACCGCGGCATCGGCGCGGGCCCCAGCGCCTCGGGACCGCGCCCTTCCCGCCAGCGGTACGGGCGCCCGTTCGGATGGATCGACGGCGGCGCCACCACGACGCCGCCGTCGCCGCGCAGGTCGAGGCCGTCGCGGAAACCGACCTTGTTCGGGACCGCATCGCCGAAATGCCGGAAATACAGGTGCCGCCCGCCGCCGCCGGTCAGGCATTCGAGCGTCGGCTCGATCTCGCCGAACTCGTGCTCCAGTCGCGCGAGGCTCGTGTCGCCGCCATGCGCGGGATCGACGTCCAGAACCAGCAGGCCCGATACCGCGCCGGTCACGACGCCGACGTTTGCGTCGGGCCAGCGCCCGAACCAGTTCTCGACCTCGGTCGTCGTCGGCCGCTGCGTCTGGAACGGCGTCCACCGGATCAGCGGGCGCTTGCCGCGCGGCTGCATCGGGATCACCGACCAGCCGAACGCAAGGTAGCCGGCGGCGGCCCGCGGGACCGGATCAGCTGCCACCGGCCTCGCGCAGCACCAGCCGCGCCACGACGGTGTCGCCCTCCGGGCCCGGCTCGATGCGAAAACCCAGCCGCCTCGCCAGCGCGAGCATCTCCTCGTTGGAGGCCAGGATCAGGCCCTTGATTTCGCCGGTCCCGCGGATGCGGCAGTAGCCGATGATCTTCTCCATCAGCATGCGCCCCAACCCCTGCCCCTTGAGGTCCGAGCGCACCAGCACCGCGAACTCGGCCGACTGGTTGTCGGGATCGGTCACCGTGCGCACGACGCCGAGCGTCTCCGGCTCGCCGTCCTCGCCCGGCGCCGTCGCGATGAAGGCCATCTCGCGGTCGTAGTCGACCTGCGTGAGCCGCGCCATCTGCGCATGACGCAACTCGCGCACGTAGCTGAAGAAGCGCAGCCGCAGGTCCTCGGGCGACATCCGCGCGATCAGCGCGTGGTGGGCCGGCTCGTCCTCGGGGCGGATCGGCCGCAGCACGACCGCGCGGCCATCGCGCAGCTGCGCCGCCTCCTCGAGCCCCTTCGGGTACGGGCGGATCGCGAGCCTGCTGTCGCGCCCGGCGAGCGCCTGCGCGCGCATGTGCGCGTCGATGCAGACGACGCCGTGCTCGTCGGCGAACAGCGGGTTGATGTCGAGCTCGACGATCTCCGGCATGTCGACGATCATCTGCGACACCTTGACCAGCGTGAGGCACACCGCATCGATGTCGGCCGCCGGCCGGTTGCGGTGCGACTGCAGCAGCCGGTGCACGCGCGTGCGCGAGATCAGCTCGCGCGCCAGCGGCAGGTTCAGCGGCGGGAACCCGATCGCGTGATCGCGAACCACCTCGACCGAGCGCCCCCCTTCGCCGAACACGATGACCGGGCCGAACAGCGGGTCGGTGGTCACGGCGATGAACAACTGGCGCGCATTCGTGCGCGGGACCATGCGTTGCAGCGAAAAGCCTGCGATGCGCGCGCCCGGCGCCATTTCGCCGATCCGCTTGACCATGCCCGCACCGGCCGCGCGCACTTCGTCGGCGCTCTCGAGGTGCAACGCGACGCCGCCGACGTCCCAGCGATGGGCAATGTCCGGCGACAGCACCGCGAGCGCAAGTGGGTAGCCGACCGAGTCCCCGGCTTCGACGGCCCGATCCACCGACTCGACGATCCGGGTCTCGACCACCGGGATGCCGTAGGCGGCGAGCGCCGCCTTGGCGTCGGGCTCGGTCATCAGGCCGTCGCCGCGCTCGAGCGCACGCTCGACGATCGCGCGCGCGGCGCCGACGTCGGGCTGGAACTCGCTGGGCAGCGACGGCGGTGTCTGCATCAGCATTTCCTGGTTGCGATGGAAGTTCATCACGTGCAGGAAGGCCTTCACCGCGCTCGACGGCGTGTCGTAGGTCGGCAGCCCCGCTTCGCCGAACAGCCGCCGCGCCTGCGCCATCGCGCCCGCCCCGACCCAGCTGGTCAGGATGCGCGCGCCGCGCAGTTCGCGCGACACCTCGATCACCGCCTGCGCGATCTCCTCGCTCGGCGTGGTCGCCGTCGGCGCGTGCAGCACCAGCGCCGCATTGACGCCCGGATCGGCGAGCACCGTCGCCAGGCACTGGGCGTAGCGTTGCGCCGACGCGTCGACGCCGAGGTCGAGCGGATTGCAGGTCGCCGCCCCTTCAGGCAGCGTCACCGCGAGTTTCGCGCAGGTCTCGGGCGCCAGTTGCGCGCAACGCCCGCCGCCGAGCCGCAGCTCGTCGACCGCCATCACGCCGGTGCCCCCGCCGTTGTGCAGGATCGCCAGGTGTTCGCCGCGAAAGGTCCGCGCCCGCCCGAGGGTCTCGACCGCCGCGAACAGCTCGTCGATGTCGTAGACGCGCAGGATGCCCGCCCGACGCAGTGCCGCGTCGAACACGTCGTCCGGGCGCGCGAGCATCGGCGGCCCGACGGCCTCCTCGTCGCAGCGCAGGTCGCCGGCCCTGCCGGACTTCACCGCGAGCACTGGCTTGTTGCGGGCGGCGGCGCGCGCCGCGGCCATGAAGTTGCCCCGCTGGCGCATCTCGTCGATGTAGAGCAGGATCGCGCTGGTGTCCTGATCGGTGCTCAGGTAGTCGAGCACGTCGCCGAAGTCGATGTCGGCGCAATCGCCGAGCGCGACGAAGTGCGAGAAACCGATCCCCTTGGCGCGTGCCCAGTCGAGCACCGCCGTGCAGATGGCGCCCGATTGCGAGACGAAGGCCAGCTTGCCGGGCAAGGCGCCGACGTGGCTCAGGCTGGCGTTCAGGCCCATGTGCGGGACCAGCACCCCGAGGCTGCCGGGGCCCAGCAGCCGCATTTCGTGGCGCAGCGCCGCCTCGACCGCGGCGTCGCGCAGGCTGCGTCCGTCGGCGCCGCGGCGCCGGGCCAGGCCGTCGTTGACGATCACCGCGACGGCGGTGCCGCGCGCGCCGAGCGCGTCGACGATCGCAGGCACCGTCGCGTCGGGGCTGCAGATCACCGCCAGTTCGGGCGTCTCGGGAAGGCTGGCAACGTCCGGATAGGCCAGCACGCCGGCCACCGCGTGATACCTGGGGTTCACCGGCATGATCGGGCCGGCGATGCCGCCCTCGAGCAGGTTTCGCATCAGCACGTTGCCGACGTGGCGCGGCGCATTGGAAGCGCCGATCACCGCGACCGAGCGCGGCTCGAACAGCTGGACCAGGTTCCGGACGCTCATCGCATCAATGATAAGCGGCCGCCGCCCGACCACCTATACTGGCGCCGATGAAATTCCAGATGGCCCCCAACTCGCTGTTCGCGATCCTGCTGCGCTCGCCGTGGTGGATCAGCCTCGCAGTCGCCGGCGCCTTCGTCGCCGCCGCGCGTGCGCTACTGCCCGCCGAGTACTTCGTCGTCGGCGCGCTCGGCGCGATGCCATTCGTCGTCATCGGCGCCATCGCCGCGTGGCGCCAGCTCAGGGCGCCGAGCCCGACCCGCGTCGCCGAAGCGCTGGACGCGATTCGCGCGATGCCATGGAGCGCGTTTGCGGCCGCGATCGTCGATGCCTTCCGGCGCGACGGCCACGCGGTCGCACCGCACCCGCGCCCGCCAGCCGACTTCGCGCTGACGAAGAACGGTCGCGTGGTGCTGGTTGCGTGCAAGCGCTGGA
>DAORSF010000169.1:0-5396 GCA_035443405.1 Burkholderiaceae bacterium
TGCAGATGCAGGAGCAGATGCAGGCGCAGACCCGCAACATGTTCCAGAACTTCCCCTTCCCCGGCGCGCCCGGGCAGGGGGGCGGGCAGGGGGCGCCGGACAAGAAATAGCCGGAGCGGGTGCCCGCTCGCGAGCGGACGGTACAATCCGCCCGAAGCATCCCGACGCCGCCTCGCCGCGGCGTTTTTTTTCCGCTCGACCGACAGCGACGACGCACGGAATCGCCCGATGAAACCCGCCGAGAAGCCCGCCCGCCGGCGCAGCCGCGCAACCCCGCCGAAGGTCGGTTTCGTCTCGCTCGGCTGCCCGAAGGCGATGGTCGACTCGGAGCGCATCCTGACGCAACTGCGCGCCGAGGGCTACGACATCGCCGGCGACTACGCAGGGTCCGACCTGGTGGTCGTCAACACTTGCGGTTTCATCGACGAGGCGGTGCAGGAATCGCTCGACGCGATCGGCGAGGCGCTGGCCGAGAACGGCCGGGTGATCGTCACCGGATGCCTCGGCGCGCGACGCGGCAGCGCCGGCGGCTCGCTGGTGGGCGAGGTGCACCCGAGGGTGCTGGCCGTGACCGGGCCGCACGCGGCCGACGAGGTGATGGCGCACATCCACGCGCACCTCGCGCGGCCGCACGATCCGTTCGCCGACCTGGTGCCGGCCGGCGGCGTGAAGCTCACGCCGCGCCACTACGCGTACCTGAAGATCTCCGAAGGCTGCAATCATCGCTGCACGTTCTGCATCATCCCGTCGATGCGCGGCGACCTGGTCAGCCGCCCGGTCGGAGCAGTGCTGCGCGAGGCCGAGGCTCTGGTGAAGGCCGGCGTGAAGGAGCTGCTGGTGATTTCGCAGGACACCAGTGCGTACGGCGTCGACGTGCGCTACCGGAGCGACTTCGTCGACGGCCGCCCCGTGCGCACGCGGATGGCCGACCTGGTGCGCGAGCTCGCGAAGCTGGGCGCGCGGGTGCGCCTTCACTACGTCTACCCGTATCCGCACGTCGACGAAGTGTTGCCGATGATGGCCGAAGGCAAGGTGCTGCCGTACCTCGACGTGCCGTTCCAGCATTCGCACCCGAGAATCCTGAAGCTGATGAAGCGGCCCGCTTCGGGCGAGCGCAACATCGAGCGCATCCGTGCGTGGCGGGCGATCTGTCCGGAGCTGACGATCCGCAGCACCTTCATCGCGGGCTTCCCCGGCGAGACCGAAGCGGAGTTCGAACACTTGCTGGCGTTCCTGCGCGAGGCCGAGCTCGATCGCGTCGGCTGTTTTGCGTATTCGCCGGTGGAGGGCGCAGCGGCCAATGCGTTGCCCGATCCGGTGCCCGACGAAGTGCGCGAGGCGCGGCGCGCGCGCTTCATGCAGGTGCAGTCGGCGATCAGCGCGCAGCGACTGCGCCGGCGCGTGGGCACGACGACCGGGGTCATCGTCGACGCGGTCGAGCACGATCGCGAGGCCGGCGCGTGGCGCGCCGCCACCCGCTCGGCCGGCGAGGCGCCGGAGATCGACGGGTTGGTCTACGTCGCGCTCGACGACGAGCGCCAGGCGAAGGGCTTGCGGCCGGGCAGCGAGATCTCCGCGCGCATCGTCGACGCCGACGAGCACGACCTGTTCGCGGTACCCGCCTGAGGCCGGTCCTTCAGGACGCGCGTTGCCGGCCGTCGCGCGCGGCTGCTGCGGCGAGTGCCGCGCCGAGCAGCAGCACGGCCGCCGCCATCCACGACGGCGCGGCGAACGATCCGCTGCGTTCGGCCAGCCAGCCCCCGACAGCGGGCCCGACGATCTGGCCGACGCTGAACGCGAAGGTCATGCGCGCGATGGTCTGGTCGGGCCGGTCGGGCGCCAGCTCGCGTGCGGTGGCGAGGCCGAGCGCCGTGATGGCCATGAAGGTGCCGCCGAGCAGCGCCGCGCCGACGAGGACCGCGGCAGCGCTCTGGCCGGCCGCCGCCAGCGCCACCCCGACCGCCTCGAGCACGAAGGCCGCGACGATCGCCGCATAGGGGCCGGTGCGCGCAGCGACCTTTGCCCACAGCCAGTTCGACGGGGCCCCGGCCAGCCCGACCACTGCCCAGGTCCAGGCCTCGAGCAGCGCCGCATCGGGCATGCTGCGCACCATGACGACGAGGAAGGTCGCCGTGATCACGTAGCCGAAACCGAGGCAGCCGTAGGACCAGACGAGCCGGTCGAGGGCCCGCCGGTCGGCGCCGGCACGGCCGGGATCCGCACGTGGCGGCACCGGTGGGCCCGGCGGCCGGTCGAGCGACCGCCACGGCGCGAGCGCCAGCAGCGTTGCCAGTCCGGCCAGCGCCCACCACAGCAGCGCGGCACTCCAGCCGGCCTCGCGCCCGGCGAAAACCAGCAGCGCCGACATGGCGATGCCGGCACCGACGCCCGCGTAGAGCAGGCTGGCCAGCATCGGCCGGCCCGCGCGAGCCGCGAGTTCGAAGACGATGGCAGACGTGAACACCAGCACGAACGCGCTGGCCACGCCCGAAACGAGGCGGACCGCGCCCCAGCCGGGCGCGCCGAGGTCGAGCGCCATCGCGGCGGTCGTCACGACGCTGAGCGCGAGGCCGACGCGCAGCCATCGGACCCGGTGGCGCGCGAACGCGGCGCGCGTCGCGAGCAGCGCACCGACCAGGTAGCCGAGGAAGTTCGCCGAAGCGATCAGCCCGGCAGCCGACAGCGTCAGCCCGGATTCCTCGAGCATCGGCGGCAGCATCGGCGTGTAGGCGAAGCGGCCGATGCCCATGGCCAGCGCGAGCGCGCAGGCGCCTGCGCCGGCTGCTGCGAGTCCGCCGGCCAGCGAGGTCACGGCGCGGTGGGCAACTGGTCGACGAACCAGTTCAGGATCGCGTCGAGCCCGCAGTGGTTGATCGCGTGCGTGGTCTCGGAGTGCACGACGGGCTTGGCCCGGTAGGCGACCGACACGCCCGCGATCGACATCATCTTCAGGTCGTTGGCGCCGTCGCCGACGACGATCGCCCGCGATGGCGTGCTGCCGATGGCCGCGCAGGTCTGCTCGACCACGCGCCGCTTGACGTCGGCATTGACGATCTCGCCGAGGACGCGCCCGGTCAGCTGCCCGTCGGAGACCTCGAGCGTGTTGGCGCGCGTGAAATCGAGCCGCAGGCGAGCCGCGAGCCGCTCGGTGAAGAAGGTGAAGCCGCCCGAGACCAGCAGGATCTTCAGGCCGGCGGCGCGCGCCGCGACGATCAGCGCTTCGGCGCCCGGTGACAGGCGCACGCGCTCGTCGTAGACGCGCTGCAGCGTCGACTCCGGAAGGCCGGCGAGCAGCGCAACGCGCCGGCGCAGGCTCTCGTCGTAGTCGGCGATCTCGCCGCGCATCGCCGCTTCGGTGATCGCAGCGACTTCGGCCTTGCGGCCGGCGAACTCGGCGATCTCGTCGACGCACTCGATCGTGATCAGCGTCGAGTCCATGTCGAAGGCGATCAGCCGGTAGTCCGACAACCGCGCCGACATCGGCACGATCTCGGCATCGACGCCTACCGCGTCGGCGATCTCTCCGACGCGGTCGCCGTCGATCGTGACCGGCTCCCAGGTGGCGAGTTGCGGCAGGTGGAGCGTCGGCGCGCGGCCGAGCGCCGCGCGGAACGCGGCGACCGCGGCGTCCGACAGGCGGGGGTGCTGGACGACGAGCCGGCTCACGGCGTCGCCGCCTTGCCGCCGAGTCCTGCCAGGATCTCGCCGATGCGCTGAAGGCGCGTGGCGAGGTCGGGCGTCGACACGGCGAAGCGCAGCCGGTCCTGCCCGGAGAGCTTCGCGTCGCGCCGGCTCTGGATGAAGCGGATGATCGCTGCAGGGTCGATCGGCGGTTGCGGAACGAACTGAACGACGATCGCATCGCTGGCCGCGTCGATCCTGGCGATCCCCAGCGGCTGCGACGCGATGCGCAGCCGGTGCGTCTCGAACAGCGCTCGCGCCGCGTCGGGCAGCTTGCCGAACCGGTCGACCAGTTCCTCGCGCAGCGTGTCCAGGGCCTCGCGCGTCTCGCAATTGGCCATTCGCTTGTAGAGCGTCAGCCTTTCGTGCACGTCGTGGCAGTAGTCGTCGGGCAGCAATGCCGGCACGTGCAGCTTGATCTCGGTGGTGGCTGCCAGCGGGGCCGACAGGTCGGGCTCGCGCCCGGACTTGAGCGCCCGGACTGCCTCGTTCAGCATCTCGGTGTAGAGCGCGAAGCCGACCTCCTGCATGTCGCCGGACTGCGACTCGCCGAGCACCTCGCCCGCGCCGCGGATCTCGAGATCGTGCATCGCCAGGTAGAAACCCGAGCCGAGCTCCTCCATCGCCTGTATCGCCTCGAGTCGCTTGCCCGCGTCGCGGGTGATCGCCGACTCGTCCGGGATCAGCAGGTAGGCGTAGGCCTGGTGATGCGAACGGCCGACCCGGCCGCGCAGCTGATGCAGCTGCGCGAGCCCGAAGCGGTCGGCGCGATGGATCACGATGGTATTGGCGGTCGGCACGTCGATGCCGGTCTCGATGATCGTCGTGCACAGCAGCACGTTGAAGCGCTGCTGGTGGAAGTCGCGCATCACGCGCTCGAGCTCGCGCTCGGGCATCTGCCCGTGCGCGATCGCGATGCGGGCCTCGGGCACCAGCTCGACGAGCCGCGCGCGGCGGTTCTCGATCGTCTCGACCTCGTTGTGCAGGAAATAGGCCTGGCCGCCGCGCTTGAGCTCGCGCAGCAGCGCCTCGCGGATCGCGCCGTCGGACTCGCGGCGCACGAAGGTCTTGATCGCCAGCCGCTTCTGCGGGGCCGTCGCGATGACGGAGAAGTCCCGGATGCCCTCCAGGCTCATCGCCAGCGTGCGCGGGATCGGCGTGGCGGTCAGCGTGAGCACGTCGACCTCGGCGCGCAGGGCCTTCAGCGCCTCCTTCTGGCGGACGCCGAAGCGATGCTCCTCGTCGATGATCACCAGGCCGAGCCGGGGGAACTTCACGTCGGCCGACAGCAGCTTGTGCGTGCCGATCACGATGTCGATACGGCCGGCGCGGATGTCGGCGATCGCCGCCTTCGTCTCCTTCGCCGAGCGGAAACGCGACAGCTCGACCAGCTTGACCGGCAGGTCGGCGAAGCGGTCGGAAAAGGTCTGGAAGTGCTGCTCGGCCAGCAGCGTCGTCGGCGTGAGGATCGCCACCTGCCTGCCGTCGGCGACGGAGACCCAGGCGGCGCGCAACGCCACCTCGGTCTTGCCGAAGCCCACGTCGCCGCAGACCAGGCGGTCCATGGGCTTGCCGGACACCATGTCCTGGATCACCGCGTGGATCGCGGCGAGCTGGTCGGGCGTCTCCTCGAACGCGAAGCCGTCGGCGAACGCCTCGTAGTCGTGCGCAGCGAAACCGAACGCGTGGCCCGTTCGGGCGGCCCGACGCGCGTA
>DAORSF010000170.1:0-5379 GCA_035443405.1 Burkholderiaceae bacterium
GCCGAGCGGGTTCTCGCCGCGGTCGGCCCCACGGTCTGGGTGAACGACGAGTCGCTTCTCGACGCGGTCACGGCGGTCAGCGGCAGCGGACCAGCCTACGTCTTCCTCTTCATCGAGGCCTTGCAGGACGCGGCGCTCGGCCTCGGCCTGGACGCACGCCAGGCGCGCGAGCTCGCGCTGTACACCTTCGCCGGCGCGGCGCAACTGGCGCTGCGCTCGGAAGAAGCGCCGGCGACGCTGCGCGAGCGGGTCACGTCGAAGGGCGGCACCACGGCCGCGGCGCTCGCCGTGATGGAAGCGGGCGGCCTGCGCCCGCTCGTCGCGCAGGCCGTGCAGGCGGCGTGCCGCCGCAGCGTCGAGATGGGCGAGGAGTTCGGGCGCGGCTGACGATCCGGGCCGCCCGTTGGACACCCTCACGCGGCGAGGTAGTGCGCGAGCAGCCCGCCGAACACCGCCGCGCCGAACCAGTTGTTGTGGTTGAAGGCGCGGAAACAGCCATCGCGGCCTCGGTCGCGAATCAGCGTGAAGTGGTAGACGGCGATCGCAGCCGCCACGAACAGGCCCGCGTAGTAGAGCGGACCGAGTGCCTCGATGCGTCCGACCAGCCCGAGAAGCACCAACGTGACCGCATAGCAGGCCATCACCGCCGCGACGTCGTAGCGGCCGAACGTGATCGCTGCGGTGCGGATCCCGATCTTCAGGTCGTCGTCGCGATCGACCATCGCGTACTCGGTGTCGTACGCGAGCGCCCACGACACGTTCGCGGCGAGCATCGTCCACGCCGCCGCCGGCAACTCGTGCCGGATCGCCGCGAAGGCCATCGGGATCCCGAAGCCGAACGCGATGCCGAGATAGGCCTGGGGCAATGCGAGGAAGCGCTTGGTGAAGGGATAGCTGGCTGCCAGGAACGCAGCGACCACCGCCAGCACCCAGACCAGCCGGTTCATCGGCAGGATCAGGAGCAGCGCGAGCAGCGACAGCGCGACGAAGACCGTCACGGCCTCCCATGGCTGGATGGCGCCCGCGGTCAGGGGCCGGTCGCGCGTTCGCTCGACGTGCCGGTCGAAGTCGCGATCGGCCCAGTCGTTGATTGCGCAGCCGGCCGAGCGCATCAGCAGCGTGCCCAGCACGAAGGCGAACAACGGATACGGGCCCGGCCAACCGCCCGCAGCGATGAACAGCGCAGCCAGCGTCGGCCAGAGCAGCAGCAGCGTGCCGATCGGCCGGTGCATCCGCGTCAGGCGCCAGTACAGGCCGGCGCGCCTCCGGATGGCGGCGATTCGACCTGGGGCGTCCGGAGATGACGTCACGGCGAGAGCCGGCGGCGGACGCAGCGAGCTAGCGGCGCGGCGCATCCGGCGACGCGGCGGACCTGCCGGCCACGCGCTCGCGCTTCGCGCGCGCCGGCGCCTGCCCGATGAAGGTCTGTACGCGTCCGGACGGGCCCACGGCGAGTCCGGCCTCACGCATGCGTCGCAGGTTCGCGTCGCCGATGCCGCGCACCCTCGCCTTCAGGTCGTCGAGGTCGACGAACGGCTGCGTGCGGCGCGCTTCGACGATCCGCGCCGCCAGTGCTGGCCCGACGCCCCGGATCGCCTCGAGTTCGGCCTGCGTCGCCGTGTTGGCGTCGAGCGCGAACGCGGCGCCGGCGACCGCGCCGCCCAGCACGCTCGCGGCCACGGCGCGCGCGATGCGGGCAAGCCTCATCCGAACAGCTCCTGCGGGGTGACCGCGGCAGTGCCCAGCTTGCCCACGACGATTCCCGCCGCACGATTCGCCAGGTCGACCGCCTCGGCGATCGGCCGCCCGGCCGCGATCATCGACGCCAGCACCGCGACCACGGTATCACCGGCGCCCGAAACGTCGTAGACCTCGCGCGCCAGCGCGGGAACGTGCAGGACGCCGTCGTCGGAGAACAGCGTCATGCCCTCCTCGGAGCGAGTGAGGAGCAGGTGGCGCACGCCGAGCGAACGCCGCAGCGACTGCGCGCGACGGGCCAGGTCGGCCTCGTCGCGCCAGCTGCCCACGACCTCGCGCAGTTCGGCGCGATTCGGCGTCAGCACGGTGACGCCCGCGTAGCGCGTGTAGTCGTCGCCCTTCGGATCGGCGATGACGATCCGCTCGGCCTTGCGCGCCAGCGCGACGATCCGGTCGATCTGCGCCAGCGCACCCTTGCCGTAGTCCGACAGCACCAGCACGTCGGCCTCGCCGATCGCGGCCCGCACCGCCTCGAAGGCGCGATCCAGTACCGACCCGGCCGGAGCCTGCTCGAAGTCGACGCGAAGCAGCTGCTGCTGGCGTCCGATCACGCGCAGCTTGATCGTCGTCGCCAGCTGCGGATCGTGCGCGACGCGCAGGTCGATGCCCTGCTCGCGAGCCAGCGCCTCGATGCGACGGCCGGGTTCGTCCTCGCCGACGACGCCGACCAGCGTTGCGCGCACGCCGAGCGTTGCGACGTTGAACGCGACGTTGGCTGCGCCGCCAAGGCGCTCCTCGCTGCGCGTGACGCGCACGACGGGGACCGGCGCCTCGGGGGAGATGCGCTGGACGTCGCCGAACCAGTAGCGGTCGAGCATCAGGTCGCCCGCCACCAGGACGCGGGCGCGCGAGAAATCGATGCGCCCGGCCTGCCCGGCCCTGCGCGGCTTCGGTTCAGCCACGTTCCAGCTCCTCGCTGCGCTTCGGCGGGTAGGTATCCCAACGGTTGCATCCCGGGCATTGCCAGTAGAACTGCCGGGCCTTGAATCCGCAGTGCCCGCAAACGTAGCGAGACAGCCTCTGCGCCTGCACCTGGATCAGTCGCTGCGCGAGTTCGACCTCGGTGCGATCGCCGTCGCCGAGCAGCGCCGCCTTCATCGCCAGCAACTTGTCGAGACCCAGCAGCGAAGGCGCCGCCTGCAGCGCCCGTTCTGCCCAGGCCACCGCCGATGCGCCGCCATCACGCTCGGCGCGCGCCGCCGCGAGCGCGGCGAACGCGTCGATCGACGGATGCGCGCGGTGCACGGCTTCCAGCGCGTCGATGCCCTCGTCGCGGCGATCGATCGCGGAGAATGCCGCCAGCCAGCCGGGCGCCACCAGGCCAAGCCACGCCGGGCTGTCTCGTTCGACGCCTCGCCACGCTTCGACCGCCGCCGCAGGGTCGCCCTCGGTGGCCGCCAGCTCGCCGCGCAGCAGCCGCGGCCGCGGGTGATCCGGGTCGGCACGGGTCGCCTGGTCGAGTTCGCGCCGCGCGACCTCGAATCGCGACGGCGAGTCGCCGGCGAGCGCGCGCGCCGCCAACTCGCAGCGAAAATGGGCGATCTCGCGGGCGCGGTTCTCGCCGACGTCGCGCTGCAGGCGCTCGGCGAGTTCGATGGCGAGCGGCCAGTCGCGCACCATCTGCGCGATCTCGAGCCGGTGATGCAGCGCCGACGCGCCATAGCGCGTCCCTTCGAGCCGGTTGAAAGCGTCCTCGGCGCGGTCGAGCAGGCCCGCCTTGAGGTAGTCCTGACCGAGTTCGAACAGCGCATGCTCGCGCTGCGACGCGTCGAGGTCGCCGCGCTCGACGAGATTCAGGTGCACCCTGATCGCGCGATCCGTCTCACCGCGCCGTCGAAACAGGTTGCCGAGCGCGAAATGCAGGTCGATGGTCTCCGGGTCGAGTCGGACGACGTCGATGAACGCGTCGACCGCCTTGTCGGACTGCTCGTTGAGCAGGAAGTTCAGCCCGCGGAAGTAGGCGTCGGGCAAACCGCCGCCGTCGCCGCGCCGCTCGCGACTGCCGAGCCGCGCCTCGTGCCGGGCCGCGAACCAGCCGAGCCCGAAAAACAGCGGAATCGCCAGCAGCCACCACGCTTCGAACTCGAGCATGGGCCCGCCCGGCCGCTCAGACGCCCAGCCCGACCGACGAGCCGGGCGTCGTGTCGGTGACCGGCGTCGCCGGCGCCTGCGCTGCCGGCGCAGGCCGGCCCGCGTGGCGCAGTTCCTTGGTGAGCCGTGTGATCTCGCGGCGATGCCGGAACAGCGCCGGCACCGCGGCCAGCAGCCCCAGCACGACGCCTGCGGCGAGGAAGATCAGCAGGAACACGACCAGCGGCGCGCGCCAGACCAGGTCGCCGAGCATGAACCGCAACTCGACGCTCGCGGTGTTCGACAGCGCGAACCCCAGCGCCAGCAGGAAGAGCGTGAGGTTGAACAGCCAGGTGACGACTCGCATCGGCGACTCCGTGCAGGCAAGAGCGTGAACAGGACGCTATTCTGACCGAGTGCCAGGCGAACGTGGCAAGCGGAAGGACTCGTTCCGGCGAATGGGCCGGACGGTCTAGCCGGGTTCCCGATTCGCCGCCAGCAAGGCGGCCCTCGTCCGGGCGTGCCCGTTCAGGAGGTGCTCTTGTCGAGCCCGGCGTCGACGCGCTCGCGCAACGCCTTGCCCGGCTTGAAGTGCGGCACGCGCTTCTCGGGTACCAGCACCTTCTCGCCCGATTTCGGGTTGCGGCCCACGCGCGGCGGACGATGCGACAGCGCGAAACTGCCGAATCCGCGAATCTCGATGCGCCGGCCGTCGGCCAGCGTGCGCGCCATTGCGTCGAGGATCGTCTTGACGGCGAACTCGGCGTCCTTCGCGACCAGCTGCGGGTAGCGCTCGGCGAGCCGCGCGATCAACTCCGACTTCGTCATCGTCGGGTGATTGGCGTCGCCCCCGACATCGTCTTCGTCCGGCTGGAAGCCCATTTGCCTCGCCCGGTTGTAGTGCCCGTGGTCGATATGTCGCGACGGATCGGCAGCGCGTCGCCGGCCTCTGGCCGGCGACGCGCCCCCGCTCACTCCTTCGGCGTGTCGAGCTTGGCGCGCAGCAGCGCGCCGAGGTTCGTCGTGCCGCTTGCCGCGCCGCTCTCGGCCTGCATCCGCTGCAGCGCCTCGGCGGTTTCGACCGTGTCGCGGGCCTTCAGCGACAGGTTGATCGAGCGGTTCTTGCGATCGACGTTGACGATCATCGCCTCGATCTCTTCGCCTTCCTTCAGGTGGTTGCGCGCGTCTTCCACCCGGTCGCGCGAGATCTCGGAGGCGCGCAGGTAGCCCTCGACGTCGCCGCCGAGGTCGATGACCGCCCCTTTCGGATCGACCGCCTTGACCGTGCCCCTGACGATCACGCCCTTCTCGTGGGTCGCCGCGTAGTTGGTGAACGGGTCGCCTTCGAGCTGCTTGATGCCCAGCGAGATGCGCTCGCGATCGGTGTCGATCGCCAGGACCATCGCCTCGACTTCGTCGCCCTTCTTGAAGTTGCGCACCGCTTCCTCGCCCGCCACGTGCCACGACAGGTCGGACAGGTGGACCAGCCCGTCGATGCCGCCCGGCAGGCCGATGAACACGCCGAAGTCGGTGATCGACTTGATCGTGCCG
>DAORSF010000171.1:0-5352 GCA_035443405.1 Burkholderiaceae bacterium
GCGGTCAGGTCATGAAGAACGTGGCCGGCTACGACGTCTCGCGGCTCGCCTGCGGGTCGCTCGGCATCCTCGGGCCGATCGTCGAGGTGTCGCTGAAGGTGCTGCCGATCCCGATGGCCGGCTGCACGGTGCGCCTGGCGCTCGACGAAAGCGAAGCGCTGCGCGCACTGAACGCGTGGAGCGGCCAGCCGCTACCGGTCTCGGCGAGCCTGTGGTGCGACGGGAGCCTGTCGCTGAGGCTGTCGGGCGCGCCCGCGGCGGTCGACGAAGCGGCACGGCGATTCGCGCGCGAGCGCGGCGCGCAGCGGCTCGACGACGCCGAGGCGCTCGCGCTGTGGGCCGGCGTGCGCGAGCACCGCGATCGCTTCTTCGACGGCGCGCTGCCGCTGTGGCGGCTCTCGGTGCCGTCGGTCGCGCCGGCGCTGGACCTGCCGGGCCGGCAGATGATCGAGTGGGGTGGCGCGCTGCGCTGGCTGCGCAGTGGCGCCGACGCTGCGACCGTGCGGGCCGCTGCGGCGCGCGCCGGCGGCACCGCGACGCTGTTTCGCGGCGGTGATCGCGACGTCGGCGTGTTCCACCCGCTACCGCCGGCCAACGCGGCGCTGCAGCGCCGGTTGAAGGACGTCTTCGATGCTGCCCGGCTGTTCAACCCGGGCCGCATGTACCCCGATCTGTAGTCCCGGACATGGAAACGCACGTCGCCGACTGGCTGAAGGGCACCGCCGACGGAATCGAAGCCGAATCGATTCTTCGCAGCTGCGTGCACTGCGGGTTCTGCACGGCGACCTGTCCGACCTACCAGCTGCTGGGCGACGAGCTCGACGGGCCCCGCGGGCGCATCTACCTGGTGAAACAGGTCGTCGAAGGGCGCGATCCCGGCGCATCGACGCAGGCGCACCTCGATCGTTGCCTGACCTGCCGCAACTGCGAATCCACCTGCCCGTCCGGCGTCGAATATGGCCGCCTGCTCGACATCGGTCGCCGGATCGTCGGGCAGCGGGTGCGCCGCCCGCTCGGCCAGCGCCTGCTGCGCGTCGTGCTGCGCGAAGGACTCACCCGGCGCTGGCTGTTCGATCCGGCGATGCGCGTCGGGCAGCTGATGCGCCCGCTGTTGCCGGCTGCGCTGCGTGACAAGGTTCCGGCGCGCCGGCCCGCCGGCGACTGGCCGCAGCGGCATCACGCCCGAAAGGTGCTGATGCTCAATGGCTGCACGCAGCCGGCGATGATGCCCAACATCGACGCCGCGACCGCGCGCGTGCTCGACCGGCTCGGCGTCCAGGCCGTGATCGACAAGCGATCCGGCTGTTGCGGCGCGATTCGCCATCACCTGGACGACAACGAAGGCGCACTGGCGCAGGCGCGCCGCAACATCGACGCCTGGTGGCCGCACCTCGAGAGCGGCGCCGAGGCTATCCTCGTCAACGCGTCGGGCTGCGGCGCGATGGTCAAGGAATACGCGCACCTGCTGCGCGACGATGTCGTCTACGCCGCCAGGGCCAGGCGCGTGGTCGCGGCGACGAAGGACCTCGCGGAGTGGTTGCCGGCGCAGCTCGAAGGCCGGATCGACGCGATCCGGACGCGGCTCGCCGCCGGGACCGGTTCGGCGGACCCGTCGCGGGGCTTGGAACGGGTGGCCTTTCATCCGCCCTGCACGCTGCAGCACGGCCAGCGCGTGCGCGGCGCGGTCGAACGCCTGCTCGCGTCGGCCGGGGTCGCGCCGCTGCCCGTTGCCGATTCCCACCTGTGCTGCGGATCGGCGGGTACCTACTCGCTGCTGCAGCCGGATCTCTCGCTGCGCCTGCGCGAGCGCAAGCTGGCTGCACTGCACGCCGGCGCGCCGACGCTGATCCTGTCGGCCAACATCGGCTGCCTGGCCCATCTTCAGGCCGGCACGCCGACACCCGTTCGCCACTGGGTCGAGTGGCTCGACGACGCGATGGCCGGACCGCAAGCGTGAATTAGTGCCGCTACCGGGGCGACGGCCGCCGCCGTCGGGTCCCGCGGATCCGCCGCCCGTCCGGCGTGGCTCCGTCCGCCCGCGCCGTCCGTGCAGACTGGTGTTCCGAGCCATGCCCCAACGGTGCAGTCCTTGAAGACGCGCGGTTTCACGCTTGTCGAACTGCTGATCACGATCGCGATCGCCGCGATCCTGTTGTCGGCGGGCGTCCCTGCGTTCTCCGACTTCATCCGGGACAACCGGCTCCAGAAGGCGGCGGCCGGCGTCGTTGCGGACCTCGCTGCGGCGCGTGCCGAGGCAGCCCGCACCTATGTGACGGTCAGCGTCTGCCCGAGCACCACCGGCGCGTCGTGCGACGGCGCCGACTGGACGGCCGGCCGGATCGTCTTTGCCGACGCCAACGGCAACGGCGCCGTCGAGTCTTCCGAGGTGATCCGATGGTCGGAGCCGCTGGACACGGGCGTCGTCCCGTCCACGGTGGGCCTCGGGACGCTGGTTGCGTTCCGGCCGACCGGCGCGGCGGTCGGCGCGGGAAGCATCGACCTGTGCGACAGCCGCAGCGGCCTGCACGGGCGGCGCGTCGACGTGAACGCGGCCGGACGGGTCACGATGCGCGAGTTGAACTGCCCATGAACCCGGCACGACAGCGACAGTCCGGCTTCTCGCTGATCGAATCGCTGATCGCGATCCTGGTCGTCGCCATCTCGGCGCTCGCGATGGGCGCGCTGCAGCTCACGTCGCTGCGTTCGACCGGCAGTTCGCTGTTGCGCACGATCGCGACGCAGCAGGCCTACGACATCGCCGACCGCGCGCGCGCCAACCTTCCGGCCTACCGGGCCGGCGCTTACGTCGGTGCCGGCGCGAGCCACGCCGCGTGCTTTGCGGCCGGATGCACGGCCCAGCAGCAGGCCGAGATGGACCTCTACCTGTGGAACCAGGCGAACGCGTCGCTGCTGCCGTCCGGCCAGGGCGTCGTGTGCCTCGACAGCACGCCCAACGACGGCACGCCTGCCGCCCCGGCCTGCGACGGCGTCGCCGGCGCCAACCTGGCCGTCAAGATCTGGTGGGACGACGACCGGTCGGGCTCGGCGACCCAGCGCTTCGTGCAGAACGTCCGCCCATGAACGCGAAGCTTCGATACCGCGGTCAACGCGGCGCCACGCTGGTCGAGCTGATGGTCTCGCTGGTGGTCGGGCTGCTGGTCGTCCTCGTGGCCTCGAGCCTGTTCCTGGCGACCAAGCGCACGAACCGTGCGCAGAGCGACAACGCGGTGCTGCAGGAAACCGGCCGCTACGTCCTCGGCGCGCTGGGCCGCGAGCTGCGCATGGCCGGCTACCGCGACTACGCCGCCGGCGTGTCGTTCACCGCCGCCGCGCCGCCGCTCGGCATGGCCAATGGAACCGGACTGAACGGCAGCGACGAACTGACGGTGCGCTACTACGGATCGAACGCGGTCGGCGGCGGTGCGGATTCGGGCGTCCTCGACTGCGTCGGCAACCCGGTGGCGGCGAACGTGCTGGCAACCAGCCGCTACTTCGTCGCAGTCGACGCGGTCAGCGGCGAGCCGGCCCTGCAGTGCGAGTCGTCGTCGGCACCCGGCGCACCGGTCGTCCTGATCACCGGCGTCGAGAGCCTGCAGTTCCTGTACGGCGAAGACACGGACGGCGACGGCGCGCCGAACCGCTACGCGCCGGCCGGCCTGGTCAATCCCGACCTGGTGATCAGCGCGATCGTCTCGGCCGTGATTCGCGGCGAGCGGCTGACCGACCCGGTGGGCGGCTCGACCGCCTTCAACCACTTCGGTGCGGCCTACGCGCCGGGCGGCGTGGCGCCGGGAACGGATGCCGGCGCCGTGTTCGATCCGCCCGACGACCAGCGGCCGCGTCGCCAGTTCCAGTTCACCGTCGGCCTGCGCAACCGGATCGGATAGCCGCCATGAATACGACTTCGGCCCGCAGGCAGCGCGGCGCGTCACTGTTCGTCGCGCTGGTGATGATGCTCGCGATCACGATGATCGGGCTCGCCGGCGCGAACCTGTCGACCAGCGAAGAGCGGATGGCGCGCAATGCGCGCGACACCGACATCGCGCTGCAGGCGGCCGAGGCGGCGCTGCGCGACGCGGAAATCGACATCGTGCAGACCCGCGCGCTGTCCGGTGCGACGATGTTCTCGGCCACCTGCGACCAGAGCGGCGGCAAGGGACTGTGCATGCCGGCCACGACCGGGACGCAGCAGCGCTGGGAGGCCTATCTCGAGGATCCCGCGCGTTCACTGGCATACGGCGAACTGACCACGGTGCCGGGATTCCGCCCGTCGAACGAATCGGGCGGCGTGGCGTCGCAGCCGCGCTACCTGATCGAAGCGGTGCCCGACTCGGTCGGCACGAGCCTGCGCGCGGGCAGCGCGCGATACCTGTACCGCATCTCGTCGGTCGGCTACGGCGCACTCGCCGGGACGCGCGTGATGCTGCAGGAATACTTCCGTCCCTGACGCGGCCGTGCGGAGCGATGCCATGAAGAGCGACAAGCGGCAACCGATCGAACCGGCGCGAATGCGCAGGCGCGGCACGCGGCGCGCCCGCGTCGTCGCCGCCTGCCTGGTGGCGCTGCAGCTGACGCCGGTCACGCCGGCGTTCGCGCTGACGCTCGCGCAGGCCCCGCTCTATGCGGGCGGCGCGATCCCGCCGCTGGTGATGCTGGACCTCTCGAAGGACCAGCAGCTCTACAAGAAGGCCTACAACGACTATTCCGACCTCGACAACGACGGCGCGCTCGAGACGACCTACAAGCACGCGATCGACTACTACGGCTATTTCGACGCGCAGAAGTGCTACACGTACAACACTTCGGTCAACCGCTACGAGCCGGTCGCGGTCAGCGCGACCAAGTACTGCACCGCGGGTGCCAACCAGTGGAGCGGCAACTTCCTCAACTGGGCGACGATGGCCCGCATGGACGCGGTGGCGCCGGGCTTCAGTGACTCGATCGTCGGCCGCCAGGTCCTCGGACCTCACGACATGGAGCAGACCTACCACCTGCGCGGCGGCAACATCTTCCACGGCGAGCTGACGCTCGGACAGATGTTCCATGCCCGCCCGGCGGCGGGCTATGCCGATCTCCGGACGCCGGTGCGCGGGCTCTACCAGGCCGGGTCGGCGACCCACGGCGGCGGCGGGGTGACCGGCATCCCCGGCCGCAACGTCGTACGCCAGGTGCTCACCGACCGGCGACGTCGGCAGCGGCGGGAACGGCTGACCCCCTGGCGCAAGGAGCGTTCCGCGTGAGCGACGACAAGGACCTGCTCCTCGCCCAGCTGCGGTCGGTCCGCCGACACGTGCTCGGCATCCTGGACGGGCTCGACGAGGAGGCGCTGCTGCGCCCCATCCTCCCGTCGGG
>DAORSF010000172.1:0-1165 GCA_035443405.1 Burkholderiaceae bacterium
AGGCCGACCCGGTGATGCTCGAGATCTTCAACAACCTGTTCATGTCGATCGCCGAACAGATGGGCTACCGGCTGCAGAACACCGCGCACTCGGTGAACATCAAGGAGCGGCTGGATTTCTCGTGCGCGGTCTTCGACCAGGCCGGCAAGCTCGTCGCGAACGCGCCGCACATGCCCGTGCACCTCGGTTCGATGGGCGCGAGCGTGCGTGCAGTGATCGACGCGCACAGCGGACCGCAGGCGGCCGCGCGCGGCGCGGCGACGCTCGAGCCGGGCGACGTCTACGTGCTGAACGACCCGTACGCCGGGGGCACGCACCTGCCCGACGTGACCGTGATCACGCCGGTGTTCGACGCGGCGGGGCGCGAGATCCTGTTCTACGTCGGCTCGCGGGGCCATCACGCCGACATCGGCGGCTCGACGCCGGGCTCGATGCCGCCCGACAGTGCGCACGTCGACGAGGAGGGGGTGCTGCTGACCGACTTCCCGCTGGTGCGCGCAGGCCGCATGCGCGAAGCCGAGTTGCGCGAGGCGCTGGCCTCGGCACGCTGGCCGGCCCGCAATCCGGACCAGAACCTGGCGGACCTGCGCGCGCAGGTGGCCGCGAACGAGAAGGGCCGCGAGGAGCTGCTCAAGATGGTGCAGCACTTCGGGCTCGACGTCGTGCGCGCCTACATGGGCCACGTGCAGGACAACGCCGAGGCCTCGGTGCGGCGCGTGATCGGCGCGCTGAAGGACGGTGCCTTCGAGTTGCCGCTGGACAACGGCGCGCGGATTTGCGTGCGCATCGCCGTCGATCGCGCGCGTCGCGCGGCGACCGTCGACTTCGGCGGCACGTCGCCACAGCAGCCGAACAACTTCAACGCGCCGCACGCAGTAACGATGGCGGCAGTGCTGTACGTGTTCCGCACGCTGGTCGACGACGAGATCCCGATGAACGCCGGCTGCCTGAAGCCGATCGACGTGATCGTCCCCGAGGGCTCGATGCTGAACCCGCGCTATCCGGCCGCGGTGGTGGCCGGCAACGTCGAGACCTCGCAGTGCATCACGAACTGCCTGTACGGCGCGCTCGGCGTGATGGCGTCGGGGCCGCCGACGATGAGCAACCTGACTTTCGGCAACGCCCGCTACCAGTACTACGAGACGATCTCCGGCGGCTCGGGCGC
>DAORSF010000172.1:1265-5344 GCA_035443405.1 Burkholderiaceae bacterium
CAGGTGCGACGCATCGACGTGCGCGCGGTCGGCCTCGAAGCCCGCTTCGTCTACGCGGTGTGGAGCGAATCGTCGCTGTCGAGCGACGATCAGGCGCGCCTGGCGGCGCTGCTCGACGCCGCGCCCGGGCGGCCTGCGCCGAGCGGGCAGGCGATCTGGGTGGTGCCGCGCCTGGGCACGGTCTCGCCGTGGGCGAGCAAGGCCACCGACATCGCGCACAACTGCGGCATGCGCGACGTGCGCCGCATCGAGCGCGGCATCGAGTTCCGGGTCGAGGCGCGCAGCGGCCTGCTCGCAGGTCTCGTCAAGGGCACCCACTTCGAGCCTGGCGAGCTGTCGGCGATCGCCGCGGCGCTGCACGACCGCATGACCGAGTCGGTCCTGCTGCAGGAACCCGAGCCGGCCGCGATCTTCGCGTCGCTGCCGGGCAAGCCGATGCAGCGCGTCCCGGTCGGCCGGGACGGACGCGGCGCGCTCGAGACGGCCAACCGCGAACTCGGGCTGGCGCTGTCGGGCGACGAGATCGACTATCTGCTGGAAGCCTTCGTGCGCGCGGGCCGCGACCCGACCGACGTCGAGCTGATGATGTTCGCGCAGGCCAACTCGGAGCACTGCCGGCACAAGATCTTCAACGCCAGCTGGACCATCGACGGCGAGGCGCGCGACGAGACCTTGTTCGGCATGATCCGCAGCACGCATGCGGCGCAGCCCCGCGGGACGATCGTCGCATATGCCGACAACGCCGCGATCCTCGAAGGCGGCATGGCGCGGCGCCTGCATCCGGCACTGGCGGACAACGGCCGGTATCGCGCATTCGACCGGCTGACGCACACGCTGCTGAAAGTCGAGACGCACAACCACCCGACCGCCATCTCGCCGTTTCCGGGTGCCGCGACCGGTGCCGGCGGCGAGATTCGCGACGAGGGTGCGACCGGCCGCGGCGCGAAGCCGAAGTTCGGGCTGACCGGGTTCACGGTGTCGAACCTGCGGATCGACGGCTTCGAGCAGCCGTGGGAGAACGCAGTCGACGTCACCGTGCCGCGAGACCCCGATGCCGCCGACGCGGCGCCGTACGGACTCCCGGGCCGCATCGCCACGCCGCTTCAGATCATGATCGAGGGGCCGATCGGCGGTGCGGCGTTCAACAACGAATTCGGCCGTCCGAACCTGCTCGGATACTTCCGCACCTACGAGCAGAACGTCGCCGGCACGCTGCGCGGCTACCACAAGCCGATCATGATCGCGGGAGGCCTCGGCAGCGTCGACTCGGCACACACCGCGAAGTTCGACCTGCCGCCGGGCTCGCTGCTGATCCAGCTGGGCGGCCCGGGCATGCGCATCGGCGTCGGAGGCGGCGCCGCCTCGAGCATGGGCGCGGGCGCCAATACCGCAGAGCTCGACTTCGACTCGGTGCAGCGCGGCAATCCCGAGATGCAGCGTCGCGCGCAGGAAGTGATCGACCGTTGCTGGGCGATGCACGAGGAGAATCCGATCCTGTCGATCCACGACGTCGGTGCGGGCGGACTGTCCAATGCATTCCCGGAACTCGTGCACGGCGCCGGCCGGGCGGGACGCTTCGACCTGGCGAAGATCCCGCTCGAGGCATCGGGGCTGTCGCCGGCCGAGATCTGGTGCAACGAATCGCAGGAGCGCTACGTGCTGGCGATCGCCCCCGATTCGCTGCCGACCTTCGATTTCCTGTGCCGCCGCGAACGCTGCCCCTACGCTGTGGTCGGCACCGTGTCCGGCGACGAGCAGCTGGTGGTCGAAGGCGTCGACGCCGACGGCAAGCCGCTGCGCGCGGTCGACATGGCGATCGACGTGCTGCTCGGCAAGCCGCCGCGCATGCAGCGCGAAGGCCTTCGACGCGCGCGCAGCCTGCCGCCTGTCGAAGTGGCCGAACTCGACGTCGGCGAGATGGCCGGGCGCGTGCTGCGGTTGCCTGCGGTGGCGAGCAAGTCGTTCCTGGTCACGATCGGCGACCGAAGCGTCGGCGGGCTATCGTCGCGCGACCAGATGGTGGGACCGTGGCAAGTGCCGGTGGCCGACTGTGCGGTCGGCCTGGCCGACTTCGACGGCTACGGCGGCGAGGCGCTGGCGATGGGCGAACGCACGCCGCTGGCGGCGATCGATCCGCGCGCGGCGTCGCGGATGGCGATCGCCGAAGCGGTGACCAATCTGGCGGGTGCGCCGATCGAATCGATCGACCGCATCAAGCTGTCGGCGAACTGGATGGCCGCGAGCGGCGATCCCGCCGAAGACGCCGACCTGTTCGACGCGGTCGACGCGTGCGCCGCGCTGTGCCGCGAACTGGGGCTGTCGATTCCGGTCGGCAAGGATTCGCTGTCGATGCGCACGGTGTGGACCGAGCGCATCGAGGGCCGGTTGGCCGAGACCACCGTCGACAAGCAGGTGGTCGCGCCGACGTCGCTGATCGTGACGGGTTTCGCGCCGGTGGCCGACGCCCGCCGCGTGCTGACGCCGCAACTGGCGCGCGGCGTCGACTCGGTGCTGATCCTGATCGACCTCGGCATGGGGCGCAGGCGGCTCGGCGGCTCCGCACTGGCCCAGGTGACGCAGCAACTCGGCAACGAGGCGCCGGATCTCGACGATCCCGACGCACTGGCGCGCTTCTTCGCGGTCATCCAGCGGCTCAACGGCGAGGGCCGGCTGCTCGCCTACCACGACCGATCCGACGGCGGCCTGTTCGCGACGGTCTGCGAGATGGCGTTTGCGGGTCGCTGCGGCGTGGCGGTCAACCTGGACCTGCTGACGATCGATTCCGACGCGGAGGACTGGGGCGACTACAAGATCCGTCCCGAGCAGGTGGCGGTGCAGCGCAACGAGGCGACCCTCGAAGCGATGTTCAACGAGGAGCTGGGCGCGGTCGTGCAGGTTCGCGCGACCGACCGCGACACGGTGCTCGGCGTGTTGCGCGAAGCGGGGCTGTCGAAGTTCTCCCACGTGATCGGCAAGCCGCAGGCGAAGGAGACGATCGAATTCTTTCGCGACGCGAAGCTGGTCTACGCCGGGTCGCGCGCGGACCT
This sequence comes from Burkholderiaceae bacterium, assembly GCA_035443405.1. GTDB lineage: Bacteria > Pseudomonadota > Gammaproteobacteria > Burkholderiales > Burkholderiaceae_E > Zeimonas. The sequence continues at coordinate 4,313 of DAORSF010000172.1, forward strand.
GCAGCAGGCCTGGAGCGAGACCAGCTACCGCATCGCCGCGCTGCGCGACCACCCGGAGTGCGCGGCGCAGGAGTTCGAGCGCATCGCGCGCGCCGACGATGCCGGGCTGCACCTGCGGCTCGGCTTCGATCCGGCAGACGACGTTGCTGCGCCCTTCGTCGCGCGGGGCGCGCGCCCGCGCGTGGCGGTCCTGCGCGAGCAGGGCGTCAACAGCCAGACCGAGATGGCGGCGGCGTTCGATCGCGCCGGTTTCGACGCGTTCGACGTGCACATGACGGACCTGATCGACGGGCGCCACAAGCTGGCCGACTTCCGCGGCGTGGTCGCCTGCGGCGGCTTCTCCTACGGCGACGTGCTCGGTGCCGGCACCGGCTGGGCCAAGTCGATCCTGTTCAGCGCCGCGATGGCCGAGCAGTTCGCGCTCTTCTTCGGCCGCGCCGACACGTTCAGCCTCGGCGTGTGCAACGGCTGCCAGATGATGTCGCAACTCAAGGCGATCGTTCCCGGCGCCGAGCACTGGCCGCGCTTCGTGCGCAACCGCTCCGAGCAGTACGAGGCGAGGTTGTCCATGGTCGAGGTGCTCGAGTCGCCGTCGGTGCTGCTCGCGGGCATGGCCGGCAGTCGCATGCCGATCGCCGTCGCGCACGGCGAGGGCCGCGCCGCCTTCGACTCGGCCGAGCAGCAGCGCCACGCCGGCGCCGCGCTGCGCTTCGTCGACAGCGACGGTTCGCCTGCCGAAGGCTACCCCGCCAACCCGAACGGATCGGCCGGAGGCCTGACCGGCTTCACCAGCGCCGACGGCCGGGCGACGATCCTGATGCCGCATCCGGAGCGGGTGTTCCGTGCCATCCAGATGAGCTGGCGCGATCCGTCGCTCGGCGAGGATTCGCCGTGGATGCGCCTTTTCCGCAACGCACGCGCATGGGTCGCCTGATCGAATGCTCTCCACCGTCAACGTCACGATGCAGTTCGGGGCAAAGCCCCTGTTCGAGAACGTCTCCGTCAAGTTCGGCGACGGCAACCGCTACGGCC
>DAORSF010000173.1:0-3093 GCA_035443405.1 Burkholderiaceae bacterium
AAGCTGCCGACCAGCGCGCGAACGCGGTTCGGGTTGCGCACCGAGAACGCCGGATGCCCGAGCAGCCCGCGGACGCGGGCGAGCACCGGCGGATCGCCGGCGTGCCGGTGCATCGTCGCCTGCATCGAGAACCACTTGTCGAGCACCAGCGGCTCGTCGGCAAACGCCTGCGCGAAGCGCGCGAGGGCCGTTTCGCGCTGGGGCGCGGTCGTGCGCAGCAGCGCGTGCAGCGCGCCTGCGCGGTCGGTCATGTTGTCGGCACCCTCGAACTGCGCCGACGCCGCGGCGATCGCGTCGGGCGCCTGCGTCTCGACCCACCACGCGAGCACGTTGTTCTTCAGCGCGCGGCGCCCGGCAGCCGCGGGCTCGGGCGCATAGGGGCCTTCGTCGCGCAACGACGACCACGCAGGCGCCCAGCGCGCCGCCAGCGCCATCGCGACGCCGTGACGTAGCGCGTTGCGGGCGGCACGCACGGCGACGGGGTCGACCACCGCCAGTTGCTCGGCGATGAAACCCTCGGACGGAAGCACGAACAGCTGGTCGCGAAACGCCGGGTCGAGCGTGTCGTCGGCAAGCAGGCGTCGCAGAGCGTCGACGAGCGGCGCGCATCGCTGCGCCGGGTCGGCGCCGGCGACGATCGCGAGCACCGCGTTGACCGCCAGCCTCTGCGCGGCTTCCCAGCGGTTGAAGGGATCGCCGTCGTGCGCGGCGAGGAAGGCGAGCTGCGTGTCGTCGTAGTCGAACTCGATCACGACCGGCGCCGAGAAGTTGCGGGCCAGCGACGGGATCGGCGGCTCGGCAATGCCGTCGAAGACGAAGACGTGCCGCGATTCGGTCACGTCGAGGACGGCGGTGTGCCCGTGCGCGTCGCGATCGGGTCGCGCAGCGGCCGGGCCCGGCCCGCCGCCGCGCTCCTCGGAGATTCGAAGCTCGCAGTCGCGGCCATCGCGGCCGACCAGTCCGATCGCCAGCGGGATGTGGAAAGGCGACTTGGTGGCCTGCCCCGGGGAAGGCGGGCAGCGCTGCTCGAGCTCGAGCACGTAGCGGCGCGCCGCGGCGTCGTGGCGACCGGTGGCGCGCACGCGCGGCGTGCCGGCCTGCGAATACCAGCGGCCGAACTGCCCGAGCGCGATGTCGTTGGCGTCGGCGATCGCGGCGACGAAGTCGTCGCAGGTGACCGCCTGGCCGTCGTGGCGACGAAAGTACAGGTCCATGCCGCGCCGGAAGCCTTCGCGGCCGACCAGCGTCTGGAGCATGCGGATGACTTCGGCGCCCTTCTCGTACACCGTAACGGTGTAGAAGTTGTTGATCTCCTGGTAGCTGTCGGGCCGGATCGGGTGCGCCATCGGGCCCGCATCCTCGGGGAACTGGGCGGCGCGCAGCACGCGAACGTCCTCGATGCGCTTGACCGCGCGCGCGCTCGCAGCCGCGGCCGGCGTCGTGCTGCGGGCAGCCAGCACGTCGGCCGAGAACTCCTGGTCGCGAAAGACCGTCAGGCCTTCCTTCAGCGTGAGCTGGAACCAGTCGCGGCAGGTCACGCGATTGCCGGTCCAGTTGTGGAAGTACTCGTGTCCGACCACCGATTCGATCGCGGCGAAGTCCTGGTCGGTAGCGATGCGCGGATTGGCGAACACGTACTTCGAGTTGAAGATGTTCAGCCCCTTGTTCTCCATCGCCCCCATGTTGAAGTCGCCGACTGCGACGATCATGAAGCGGTCGAGGTCGAGTTCGAGGCCGAAGCGCTCCTCGTCCCAGCGGATCGCGCGCACCAGCGATTCCATCGCATGGCCGGTGCGGTCTTCGTTGCCGGGCTCGACCCAGACCTGCAGCAGCACCTCGCGCCCCGATCGCGTGCGCAAGCGGCGTTCGGTGGCAACCAGCCGGCCGGCGACCACGGCGAACAGGTAGCTCGGCTTCGGGAACGGGTCTTCCCAGGTCGCCCAGTGCCAGCCGCGTCGCCCGGCGCCGCCCGGCGAGTCGGCTTCACAGTCGCCGCTGCCGACGAGGTTGCCGTTCGACAGCAGGACGGGGCAGCGTTCCCGCGGCGCGCGCAGGGTCACCGTGTAGCGCGCCATCACGTCAGGGCGGTCGGGAAACCACGTGATGCGCCGGAAGCCCTCGGCCTCGCACTGGGTGAAGAAGCTGTCGTTCGAGACGTACAGGCCGCTGAGCGTGGTGTTCGCCGCAGGGGCGATGCGCGACACCGTTGTCAGTTCGAACCGATCGGGCACGTCGGCGATGACCAGCGTCTCGGGCTCCAGCCGGTACGATGCCCGCTCGAGCGTGCGGCCGTCGAGGCGCAGGTCAACGAGCGACAGTCGCTCGCCGTTCAGCACCAGCGGGGACGGGCGGTCGCGGCTCGGCTGGGCGGCGGGGTTGCGGCGAAGGCGCAGCGTCGAGCGCACCCGGGTGTCGTCCGGGTCGAGGTCGAACTCGAGCCGGACGTCGTCCACGAAAAAGGCGGGCGGCGTATAGTCGACGCGTCGGATCGTGACGGGCTGGTCGGTGCGCATGGGACGGTGAGCAGGACGATCGATGATTGTAAGCGCTCGAATCGGGGCGGGGGCGTGACTTCGGGCGCGTCGCGGACGTGCGGGAGAGGGTGATGAGCTCGATGCGAATGTGGCTTGCCGGCGTCGCGGCCGGCGCGTTGCTGCTGCTGGCCGGTTGCGCGACGCCGCTGCGCGGTCAGCTGACCGCCTTCCACGAGTGGCCGGCCGACGCGCCGCGAACTTACCGTTTCGTGCGAGCCGGCACGCAGCGCGACAGCCTCGAGCATGCGACCTGGGAAAAGGTGCTGCGCGCCGAGTTGGCGCGCGCAGGCTTCCAGGAGGCGCCGAACCCGCGCTTCGCGATCGGCTTCGACTATCGCGTTTCGCGCCAGGCCGGCCGTTTCGTCGACCCCTACCCGACCGTCTACCCGTATTTCTGGCTGGGCTCGTGGGGCTCGCACGGTGGCGTCACCTTCGGCGGGCCGTGGCCGTGGTGGGGACCCGGCTACTACCCGGTCGAACAGAGCCGCGTCTGGTACGAGTACCGGCTGCGCATCGAGATCGACGACCTGGCGGCGCGGCCGACGCGCCGCGTCTACGA
>DAORSF010000173.1:3193-5301 GCA_035443405.1 Burkholderiaceae bacterium
GCCTGCCGGCGACGCCACCAGCCAGGCGTGCCCGTCGGGGTCGAGCGGTCGCACCGGCTGCAGCCCGGCGGAGGCGAGGCGCTCGCGCGCGTAGGCGCGGTCGGCGGCGCGCAGGCGGACCACGACCCCGCCGCCGAGCGCGAGTTGAGCGCCGTTGTCGTCGCGGAAAACCGGCGACGCGGTGCCCGGCAGCGACTCGAGCGCCTTCTCGCCGCCGATCGAGCGCTTCAGCGGCGATGGGCGCTTGCCGGGTCGCGTCGCGGCCGGTGCGGCGAAGTCCGCGATCCACGCCGGATCGACCCGCAGCGCGCGTCGCTTGCCGTCTTCGTACCAGTAGAGCGCTGCGTCGTTCTTGCCGGCCGCCTTGCCGGACGTCGCCGGCCCGGGCTTGGGCGGCAGCGAATTCGAGCGCTCGGCTGCGAACGCGGGTTGCGCCAGCATCAGCGCCGAGATCGCCAGGGCCATGAGGGGCGGTCGCATCATCGTCCCCAGATCGTCATCGTCCACGAGGTCCAGATGCCGGTGTCGCCCGCCTGGGCATCGAGCACCCGAAGCCGCCATTGCCCGGGGGACGGTTCGTCGAGGTGGCGCACCGAGCCGAAGGCCCAGTCGTCGTAGCTGCCGCAGTCGTCGGCGACGTTGTCGCCGTCGGTATTGCAGACCCGCTCGTTGGCGAGCAGGCTGGTCAGCCCGGCCGGGCTCAGCAGTTCGACGCGCAGGTCCCCGGCGTAGCTGTGGGTCGCGCTGAAGCGGACTTCGACGAACTCGATCCGACCGACCTGGCATGCGCTCGCGTCGATGGCATCGGTGACCGGGGCGTTGTCGTCCAGCGCAAGCGTCAGCCCGGTGCGGCTGTAGGTGCACGACCGCAGGTCGGCGGTTCCGCCAACCGAGGTCCAGTTCCTCGCGAGCGTGACGGCGGCGGCGGCGTCGACCGCGCCGAAGCCGTACTTCGGATTGAAGTCCAGGTTGAAATTGCTGGTCCACCCCGGATCGGTCGTGTCGTTCCTGCGCGCGCTGTACGCCAGGATCAGGCGGACGTCGCGCCAGGTGAGGTTCGGGTTCGCCTCGAGCATCAGCGCCACCACGCCCGACACCATCGGCGTGCTCGCCGACGTGCCGGAGAAGTCCGCGCGATAAGCGCTCTGCGGTGTCGTCGTCGTGATGCCGACCTGTTCGTTGCCCGAGCGGCCGCAGACCAGGATGTTGGCACCCGGCTCGGCATACACCGGCGCGCGGCCGTCGTCGTCGATCGCGCAGGCGGCGATCACGCCGCGCTTGTTGACGTAACCGTCGAAGTTCGAATTCTCGGCCAGCGCGCAACTGCCGTCGGCGTTGCGGAGGTAGCAGCCGCCGTTGCCGGCGGGGAACACGTACACCGAACCCCTGCCGCCGCGGCCGGACGTGATGCCGGCCTCGATCGCGGTGATGAAGCTCGCTTCGGCCGGGTTCAGGACCCCGTTGTCGGGCGACCCCCAGCTGTTGTTGTAGACGCCGGTCGCGGCGTTGTCGCGGCGCAGGGCGTCTGCGATGTCGGCGTCGAGGTTGGTGGCCAGCGGGTTGTAGGCGGCCAGTTCGGCCCTCGGTGCGACCCCGGCGCCACCGATCGCGTTGCCGTTCCGGGCGAGGACCACGCCGGCGACCGCGGTTCCGTGGTCGTCGTCGAGGTAGTACGGAAGGGGCAGCGAACCCGGGCTGCGGTAATTGAAATAGGCTCCGTTGGCGGCGACGAAGTTCGGCCACAGGTCTTCGTGAACGACCTCGATCGCGTCGTCGACGACCGCCACCCGGACTCCGCTCCCCGTCGCGCCGAGCGACCACGCGCCGGCTGCGCCGGCGACGTTGAGATCCTCACCCGGCGTGCCCCCGCTCTGCCCGGTGTTGGCCAGGTGCCATTGCTGCGCGAGCAGCGGGTCGACACCGTCGCCCCCGGGCGGGACGACGATCGGGTCGGGGTACACGTAGCAGCAGGCCCCCGGATCGGAGCCGCCATCGCCGCCGCCTCCGCCGCAGGCAGCGAGAAGCAAGGCGACCGAGAGACCGGGGAGCGCCCCCAGCAGGCGCAGGATCGGAGACTTCATCGAGATGTCGTCGGAGGCTTGCGCCGG
>DAORSF010000174.1:0-5297 GCA_035443405.1 Burkholderiaceae bacterium
GGCTGGCCGAGATCGCGTCGTCGGTGAACGAGAAGACCGAGAACATCGGCGCGCGCCGGCTGTCCACCGTGATGGAGAAGCTGCTCGAGGAAGTCTCGTTCGGCGCCGCGCGGCGCAGCGGCGAAACGGTGACGATCGACGCGGCCTTCGTCGACGGACGACTCGCAAACCTCGCGAAGAGCGAGGACCTGGCGCGCTACATTCTTTAGCGGCCGCGCCCGGGCGGACGCCCCGGGATCGCGAACTTCGGGCTGGCCGGGCACGTTCCGTCGCGGGGTGTGCCGAAGCGCTCCCACCAGGCGCCCCCGAGCGCGTCGGTTGCGACGTGCCGGTACGCGCTGGCCAGCCAATCGTCGACGCGCGCGAAGAACGCCGGATGCGTGCGCCCGAGTCGCTCGCGCGCGAAGCCGTCGACGTAGACCAGATCGGGGCGCACCATCGCGAGTTCGTCCGGCAGCCGGTCCAGTTGCGCCGGCAGCCATCCCATCGGAAAGACGCCCTGCGTCGGCAGCGCTTGTCGCAGGCCGGTCGTCGACACGACGCCTGCGTAGTCGCCGATCGCGTAGATCGCGTTGCAGGGCGTGCGCGCGCTCGCCGCGACGCGCGCCGCGGTCTGCAAGGCAGCGGCCGACTTCGCGGCGCGCGGCCAGTCCGGCGATGCGATGACCTTGCTGGCGAACCAGGCGAGGTGCACGGCGAGGAACGCCGCCACCAGCACGGTGGCTGTGCCGGCCAGGCGTCGCGACGTCGCGTCGCCGTCGGCAGGTCCCGCCAGGCCGAGCGCCGCCAGCAGGCCGATCGGCCAGACGACCATGTCCATGTGGTAGGTCCACCACGAGAACTTCTGCAGCAGGATCATCACGAGCGCGCTGCCCGCCCACGCCAGGCAGCCCGCCAGCAGCAGGCCCGATCGCGTGCGAAGCTGCTTCCTGCCGTACCCGACGGCGAGCAGGACGGCCGGCAGCAGGCCGGCGGTCGTCGCGAGCAGCCATTTCAGCGCGTACCCGAGTATCGCCACGCGCTGTGTCTCGACCTGGCCAACCGCCTGCCGCGGATAGTCGAACGTGGTCCACGCGAACTCGGTCATCGCGCCGCGCGAAGCGAAATGGACGACGACGGGCGCCAGCACGAGCGCCGCTCCTGCGAACATTGCGACCGACGCGCGCACGGAGTCGCCCAACGCCAGCTCGTTGCGTGCGATTCGCCATCCCAGGCCGCAGGCCACGATCGCCGCGGCCACCGGGACGAGGACCAGCTTGAGCACCGCGACCGTCGCCGCGACCGCGCCGATGGCCAGCCAGCGGAGCAGGCGCCACCGGGGCGACGAGGGTTCGATCATGCACAGCAGTAGTATCGTGCCGAGCGGAAGGCCGGTCAGGACCTCGATCTGCGCGGCGTGCAGCGCATCGGTCCGCAGCGACAGAAGGCCGACGGTCAACGCGGGGGCCCACAGCCACGCCGCCGCCGCCGGGCGCGCCAGGCGCAACAACGCGGCCGCGACGGCACCGGTTGCGCCCAGCCAGAGGGCATAGCCGATGCGTATGGCGTGCCAGCCCTCCCCGAAGGCGAGATTGGCCAGCGCATAGAGCCAGAAGATGCCCGGCTGCTTGTTGTCCCACACGTCGACATAGAGGACGCCGCCGGCGCGCAGCGCGGCTGCGTAGTCGAGGAACAGCGCCTGGTCCGAGCCGAATGCGATGCCGCGGTTCGCGAGGAGCGCAACCGCGAAGCAAAGCATCGCGACCATCGCGAGGTCCGGGCCGGATCGTCGCCCGGTTTGGTCGTCGATGCGTTGGCTCGCGGATCGTGGCGCAGGTCGATGGTCCGTCGCGGGCGGGCCGTCAACGCGCACGGCGTCCCCAGGTGTAGAAGGAAGTCACCGCGTAGTTCCAGACCGCTCCGACCACGACGCCCGCGAGGGCCGACGGAATCCAGCCCTGGGCGTGCTCGAACAGGTAGCCGGCGACGCCCACGTTGGCGACCGCGCCGACGCTGCAGCCGAGCACGAAGCTGGCGAGCCCGGGTAGCAGCGCGCGTCCCCGCAGACGCGAGCCGCGGTACGTCAGGCTGTTGTTCACGAAGAAGTTGAACACCATCGCCACCGCCGTGGCAGCGGCCTGCGCCGGCACGAAGTGCAGCGTGCCCGAACCGTACAGCGACGCCAGCACCGCCAGGTGCACGAGCACGCCGAGGCTGCCGATGAGCGCAAACGAGAGGAACCGTACCGGGATCCAGCGCCCGACCAGCTTGTCGGCCAGCAGCAGCAGGTATTCCCACGCGACCAGCGCGTCGAGCTTGCTCTCGCCGGAGAAACGATCGCGGAACTCGTACGGGATCTCGACGAACCGCAGCGGCTTCGGGCTCGACGCGAAGAGGTCGACGAGGATCTTGAAGCCGATCGACGACAGGCCGCGCACCGACGCCATGAAGGCCTCGCGACGGATCATGAAGAACCCGCTCATCGGATCCTTCAGTTGCGGCGGCACCACGAGGTGCCCCAGGCGCGTCGCGAACCGGCTGAACGCGAGTCGCCTGCCGTCCCACTGCCCGGTGCTTCCCCCGGCGGCGTAGCGGCTGCCGACGGCGACGTCGAATGCGCCGCACAGCAGCGCGCTGCGCATGTCGGGAAGGATCGATTCGTCGTGCTGCAAGTCGGCGTCCATGATCGCCACCAGCGGGGCGCTGGTCGAAAGCACGCCCTCGACGCACGCCGACGACAGGCCGCGTCGCCCGAGCCGGTGGACGATCCGGACGCGAGGATCGGTGCGCGCCAGTTCGCGGACGGCCTCGGCGGTGGCATCGGACGAGTCGTCGTCGACGAAGACCGCTTCCCAGGCGATGCCGTCGAGCGCCCGGTACAGCCTGCGAACCAGTTCCGCGACGTTCCCCCGCTCGTTGAATGTCGGAACGACGATCGACAGTTCGGGGGCCTGCACGGCCACCGTCGCCGGCGGCACCCGCAAGGCGCGGTCGTGGGCACGCCGGCCGGCCGCGGCATCGGCTCGGACGTCGGACAGGTCGGACATTGCATGGGCCTCCAGGGATCCGAGGCATCGGCGACGTGCTCCGGCGGGACGGCTTCAGCCGCGCGCCGGCCGCGAGCCGGCGCTTTCGCCTGGACCCGTCGGCATTATGGCTGCCATCGCGACGGGTCGAGGTGACCTCCGTCACGTCCTCGCGCGGCGATTCTCAGCCCCGGCGGGAATACAGGTATTCGAGCGCACACAGCCGGACTTCGGTCCGCGACAGCAACCAGCCGTCCAGCGACACGGTCGCCTGCTCGGCGAAATCCCGGCGAATCCGCGCGCTCGCTCGCGCAACGACGTCGGCCGCTGGCGCTGCGTGCGGGCCTTCGTCTCCGGCAGTCAGCGCGGACCGCAGCACGGTCTCCAGGTGGCCCACGTCTGCCTCGTGCCCGAAGTCGCGCAGGTATGCGGCGCCGATCCGGGCACGGGCGTCGGCGTCGGTGCCGTGACCGGTGCCGAGGAACTCGCAGAGGCTTCGCACCACGCGGTCGCGTTCCAGCCATGCCACGCCGCCGGCAATACCGGCTGCCCCGAGCGCGCCGCGAATCAGGCGCCTGCGCGGCTTGCGGTCCGGGTGGTCCATCGCGGCCGTCCTACAGCGCGTCCCGAGCGGACAGTCGCTTGAGATGATCGGCCAGCCGGATCGACAGCGCAACGATCGTCAGCGTGGGATTGGGCCAGCCGCCCGTCGGAAAGACCGACGAGCCGGCCACGAACAGGTTCGCGACGCCGTGCACCCGTGCGTCTCGGTCGACGACGCCCTGCCGCGGATCGTCGTGCATGCGCGTGGTTCCGATGTGGTGATAGCCGGTATGGGCGCCGTCGAGCGGGTGCTCCTCCTGCTCCGGGATCCGGATCTGCATTCGACCGTAACCGCTGCGGCCGACCTCGCGGGCCAGGATCCGCTGCGCCTCGATCAGGCCCTGTTTGTCGTGCGAAGAGATTCGCCAGCGGATCTTCGACAGCGGCTGGCCGAGCGCGTCGCGCTGCTTCGAGAGCATGATCCGGCTTTCGGGGTTCGGCAGCTGCTCCGGATAGTTGTCGAGCGCGTAGTAATCGGGCGCCGGCTCCGCACGGCAGATCATCCGGTTGGCCGCCGCCAGCGGACGGGTGGCGAGCACGCGAATGCTCTCGGCGTCGAGCGCCTCCCTTCCTGCCATCGCGCGCCTCACCTGCGAACCGGCGTCGACCACGAACGAGCCGATCGCCAGCTCCGACCTGAACATCGGCAGCTGCATCTCGATCGAGAGGCGGTCCGGCAGCGCGACGTGGAAGCCGACCGACGCGCGTTCCTCGTATCGGAACCGGTCGACGTAGGCGCGCAGGAATCGCGCATTGCCGGCGGGAACGATCCGGCTGGCGCGAAACCACAGGTGGCCCTGGAAGAACCGTCCGACCAGGTCGTGCTGGTTGCCGAGGCCGTGCGGCTGCTCGCGATCGCTGGCAAGCAGGATGCGGGCGTTGTCGATGCCGCCGGACGCCAGCACGAACCGCCGGGCCGCGACGCCGAACGCGTTTCCCGCAAGCGTCCGCACCGTGACGTCGCCGACCGAACTGCGGCCGGCGCCGAGGTTGACCGACGTGACGTTGGCGAACAGCATCACCCGGACGTTGGCTGCGTCGTTGAGCAGCTGGCCGAACTCGGCACCGAAGCGCATCGGGTTGTAACGCGACACGGTCGACTGGACGACCGCCGGATCGAACGGGAATAGCGTCACGCCGAGCTTTCGGGCCAGCATTGCCGCGTCGTAGTCGAACGCGCCGATCTGCAGCAACTCGTGCGCGCGCCGGTAGTAAGGGACGAGTTCGTCGTGGCCGAACGGCCAGCCGCTGTAGGCGATGCCCGGCCGCTTCTCGAAGTCGCCGGGCTGCAGCGGGACGCAGTGCCCGCCCCACAGGTGCGTGGAGCCTCCGAAACGGCGCATCCGTCCCGACAGCGGGTCGTCGAGCGCTCGCCCGTCGATCTCGGCGGTGCCGAGCGCCTGCACGCGCGGCTCGAAGTCGAGTCCGCCGCTCTCGAGCAGGACGACGGATTCCCGGCGTCCCGCGAACTCGCGGGCGATCGTGATGCCGGCGGCGCCGGCGCCCACGATGCAGACGTCGGCCGAGACCCTGTGGCCGTCGGGAACGTTTCTGCTGTCGACGAAGGCGTTCAGCGCCATACATGCCGCCCCGCGCCTCGACCGGCGTCGCTCACCTCAGCCCTGGTTGCCGAACAGCATCACCGCCGAGGCCGTGTTCGAGATCGGGATGTGGTAGTTCGAGTGCAGC